>JADGBP010000360.1 GCA_015231395.1 Desulfamplus sp.
AGTGTATGGGCAAGACGCTCCGCAGTCTTGAAATCACCGGCAGCTATCAGATTGCGAAGCTCTTCTGCAGCCGATACATAGGTTTTTGCAAAATCACTAAGCAGATTCTTGTATAATTTTTTATTGCAAAGCTTGGATGTAATGCCTTGGGGCTTTGTAATGTTTTAAAAAAATCCCCCCCCCTCCTCTTGTCCTAATCTTATCTTTTAAAGACACCCTGCTGTTTACAGCAGGAAGATTGATTCAATTTCCAATCCTTTTAAACCGCTTTTCCAGTTCTTTCTCTTTAAAAGAAATAATGGTAGGTCTTCCATGCGGGCAGTGATAAGGATTCTCACACTTTTCAAGATCTGAAACAAGCTGCTCCATCTCCTTTTGATTCAGGGCATGATTTGCCCTTACAGCACTGTGACAGGCCATCAATATTAATATTCTGTCAAGCCACGCACCAGTGTCAGTTTCAGAGAGGCTCTCTTCCGCCATTCCAATCATATCCATGAGCATAGGTTTTATTGACTTGTCATCTATTATGGCAGGTATAGATTTAACAACAAAACTCCTACCACCAAAGTTTTCAATCTCAATACCCATATTAAGCAATTCAGGCATTATTTTTTCAAGCAGAGCAGCCTCTTTATAATTAAACTCAACAATCTCAGGCACAATCATATTCTGAGAAGGCGGTCTGAATCCTTGAGATCTTTTTTTAAGCTTCTCATATACAATTCTTTCGTGGGCAGCATGCTGATCTATAAGAACCATCTCCATCTCATCAATGGATTCTGCAACGATATAGGCGTTGGCAAATTGCCCTATTATACGAAGTCCATCTGTTTTTTTTGAATTTTCAGGGTATGCAGTAGGATGTTTTGGGAATGTATCAAGATATTTCGAGAGTATATCAATATTTTTCGGGAGTATATCAGGATGTTTGGGGAATATGGAGTTTGTTGGTAATTCCGAGTGTTCAAAATCAAGAGGTATTGAGGAAACTGGTTGAACAAAAGTTGAAGTAAGTTCAATATCAGTTTTATCCAGATCATGTAAATATTCATTAATTTCAGATATATCATTATGTATGTCATTCTGAAATTTATATTGTTTTTTTAATTCAAAGGGTTCTTGATTTGTTATTGGTATGGAAATCGTCTCTTTATTTTCTTCAGCTATTGCTTTATTTTCTTTAGCTATTTCTTGATCGCAAGTTTCTGAAAATATTTCTTTGTTTTTATTGTAATGTTCGTTGTTGTTGTCGTGTTCGTTTCTATTATGATTTTCACTTTTATTATAATGGCTGCTAGTTAGAGAGTGTTCTTTTTTTTCACCATGATAAAGAGAGTTATGAACCGCATTTGTAACTGCTCCAAATACCAGACTTTGATTGGCAAACCGTACCTGAAGTTTTGCAGGGTGGACATTGACATCCACCTCATCAAAAGGAATGTTGATAAACAGTGCTGCCATGGGAAACTGACCCTTCATCATCCTGCCCTTATATCCCCTTAATATAGCAGATACAAGTGCCCTGTCTGAAATCATTCTTTGATTCACAAACAGAAGAATATTGCCCGAAGAGCTTCTTGAAATAGAAGGTTTGGTAATATATCCTGTGATATAAAGCCCTCTTTCCTTTGTAATATCTTTTACATTATTTGAAATATTTTTTGTATCATCACAGTCAGTTGAGGAAATTCTTTCTGTAGAATCCACTGCATAAAGATCATCTGCATTCTCCGTACCTAACACCATACCAACTCTTGAGAGCAGGTCATCAGAGTCGGAATAATGTTTTACGACACGTCCATTATGAACCAGACGAAACTGAACATGAGGAGCAGCAAGGGCAAAACCTGCAACAGCGGTTGCAATATGCCCCATTTCGGTATTGACTGTTTTTAGAAATTTTCTTCGTGCAGGGGTATTAAAATAGAGATTTCTAACTTCAATCATTGTGCCTGATGGTGCCCCTGTTTCCGAGACATCCAGAAGATTTCCACCACTGATGTCAATTTTTGTGCCGGATATAGAACTACCTTCTGTGTCAGATATAGAACTATCTTTTATGCTGTATGTAGAACCTATTTGTGTACCGGATGTGGCTCCATTTTCCCGTGTAATCAGGGTAAAGTTTGAGACAGATGCCATGGAAGGAAGAGCCTCACCCCTAAACCCGAAAGTTTTAATGGAAAAGAGGTCATTGTCGCTAACAATCTTGCTTGTGCCATATCTTTGAATGGATAGAAGAGCATTTTCACGGGACATTCCATGACCATCATCAGATACTCTTATAAGATCACTTCCACCCTTTTCAATTTCAATGGTGATCCGTTTTGCCCCTGCATCAAGGGAGTTTTCTATAAGCTCCTTTACTACTGAAGCTGGACGTTCAACAACTTCGCCAGCAGCGATTTTGTTGGCTATTATTTCCGGAAGTATTCTCACTTCCGGTGTCGTACTGCCTTCTTCTCGCACAGTTCTGATTTCTTCCTGCACAATTCTGGATTCTTCTTGCACAGATCTGGCGTCTTCCTGCACAATTCTGGATTCCTCTGGTATTGCCATGATTTCAGGCATAATGGTCACCGTATATTTTTAAGACGGCTCTTTGACAAACCTGAGCAAAAATTCAGAATCATCAGGAGCTAAATCAAATTTTATGGCCGCGTTTTCCGCAAGTATGGCGGCATTTTGATCCGGTTTTTCCTGTCTCTCTTCAGAAATCCACTGAATGGCTTTACGAAGATTCTCTCCCTGGGGTTGAATGTTCGTCATATCTTTTGCTCCTTTAAAGTGAAGAACATAGCTGCAATGTAGTCATTCACTCTCCCCTCCCCAATAAAAATTGGGTTATATAAAAATCAGATACTTAGCTATTTTGATTATCAAAATAGAAGGGGGATGTGAACGGTTACGCATACGCAGCTTGACCTCAATTATTTTGCGATTAAAACTCCTTAAAATAATTAAATATCAGGAAACCTGTTTTTGATGCCAAGAGTATGCTCAAGTCCATATCCTGTTCTGAGAAGAGACATCTCATCAA
>JADGBP010000361.1 GCA_015231395.1 Desulfamplus sp.
AGGGACAATATCATTACCTTGGTGCATGAGGAAAAGAGAGATGAAGCACTGGCGATGACAGAAGGAATAGGAGCAGCCCATATTGCAAAGATGAATGAGTTACTCAAGTGGTTCATTGATTTTGGAAGGAATAAAGCCATAGAATTTGTTGAGACATCAGGAAAAACAGTTAAGAAGGATATGATAAAAAGAAATATTTTGATGAGCTTTAATATAATCATAGGTATCCTTCTTGCCTTTTTTGTCTCAAGATCCATTGTAACACCACTGAAGAAACTCTCGGCAATGTCAATACTCATTACAACTGGAGATCTTACAGTGAAAATTCCTGAAACAAAAAGGGGTGATGAAGTGGGTAGCCTCTGGAACGCTTTTCATAAAATGGTAGATTCCTTGAGGGAACAGATTAACCAGATTACAGAAGGGACTATTGTTCTTGCTTCTTCTGCACAGGAAATCGCAGCTTCTGTCTCTCAATTGGCTTCTTCTGCTTCTGAAACAGCAGTCTCGGTAAGCGAAACTACTTCAACTGTGGAAGAGTTACGCCAGACTGCCGAAATTTCAAGCCAAAAGGCAACACTTGTTTCTCAAGGTTCACAAAAATCATTGCATCAATCACAGACAGGACTGGAACATACCCAATTTTCTATTAAGGAGATGGCTAACATCAAAAAACAGATGACATGTATCGCAGAGAGCATAGTAAAATTAAGCGATCAGAGTCAGACAATCGGGGATATTATTGCATCGGTAGCTGATATTGCCGAACAGTCAAACCTTCTGGCAGTAAATGCCTCAATTGAGGCAGTCAAGGCTGGAGAACAGGGCAAAGGTTTTGGAGTGGTTGCCCAGGAAATCCGGAGATTGGCGGATCAGTCAAAACAGTCAACAGTTCAGGTTCGCACCATTTTAAACGATATCCAAAAAGCTGTTAGCACTGCGGTTATGGCAACTGAACAGGGCGAAAAAGCTGTGGACACCGGTGAGCAAAAAGTTCTTCAGACTGGAAAAGTGATTGAAGAGCTTACAAAAAACATGAATGAAGCCGCACAGGCTGCTCTGCAGATAGCCGCATCCAGTCAGGAACAGTTGGTTGGAGTTGATCAGGTGGCTACAGCAATGGAAAATATCAAGCAGGCAAGCCATCAGAACCTTGCCGGCTTCAGGCAAATTGAAGAAGTTTCAAAAAACCTTAGTGATATTGGACAACGGTTAAAAAAACTCGCTGGTCAGTATCAGGTATGATGTTTGATGATTGACGGTTTGATTATTTTATTATTCAGGAACTTCAATCAAACAGAAACGCTGTAGAGACGTACGATCGTACGTCTCTACTTATTTTCTGACCGATAATCAGAAAATACAATTCTTCCATAACCAGTAACAATAAATTGCGATGGTTTTATGCCTACTGACAGAGAAAATGCATTTAAACAGCGGCTTCTGGCAGCATTTAAAATTGAAGCGGCTGAACACATAAGCACTATATCCAGCGGGCTTATCCGGCTTGAACAAAATGACCTTGCCCAGACGGATTCAACTCAAAGTGATCTGGATCGTAGTGAGAATCCAGCTCATGATTCAAAAGAGATTACAGAGACCATTTTCCGTGCAACCCATAGCCTTAAAGGAGCGGCAAGGGCTGTGGATATGGCAGATATTGAATCAATCTGCAAAGCACTTGAGAATATTTTTGCTGTCTGGAAACGAGATCAAAAAAAGTGGCTTGCTGCCCGTGAGCACTTTAAAGTTATTTATTCGGCAGTGGATACTATTGCAGATGCTCTTGCCTCTGATAACCATGAGGGATTTAACTTTTCTAAATTGATTGAGAACTTGGATAGAGTGACCACTGATTTAGACAAACCATCAGGCACCCTTTCAGGCAAACCCGCAGGCACTGCTTCAGACAAATTAGAAGCTGATGTTTCAGATAATTCTGCAACTACTGTCACGGAAAAGCCTGTAGCCACTGCATCCGAAAAACCTGCAACCGCTGTCACGGAAAAACCTGACCCTCAGTTACTGCACCTGATAAAAAGCCTGATAAAAAAAGAGTTCAATTTGACAAAAAGATAGCAGGGGTAAACGATGTTATAAAAATTTCGGCATCAAAATTAGATATCATGCTGCTTCAGGCAGAAGAGATGATCTCTGCAAAACTTAATGCCGGAGAGTCAGTCTCAGAACTTAAGCAAATTATTGGCATGTTTGCCGCATGGCATAAACAGTGGGTATCCATTTCTGACAAGTTTATGCTTTCTGATAAAGCCACATTTTCTGACAAGTCCATATTTTCTGATAAGCTCATGCTTTCTGATAACTCAGTGCTTTCTGACAAAAACAGCATCTCGCTTTTTCTTGGTTGGAATCAAAATTTTGTTAATACTATTCTGCATAAACTCAATGAACTGTCATACTCCCTTGATGATCATCACCGCTCATTAAATATGATGGTTGATCTTCTTTTGGAAGATGTCAAACAAGTGTTGATGCTGCCATTTTCATCTCTTACTGAAATATTTCCTAAAATGGTTCGTGATCTGGCAAGGGAACAGGGCAAGGAAATATCTATAAATATAACAGGAAGCAGTGTTGAGATTGACCGCCGGATTCTTGAACAGATAAAAGATCCTCTGATTCATATGATCAGAAATGCTGTTGATCATGGAATAGAAATGCCAGAGGAACGATTAAAACAAAATAAAGAGCAAATAGGACATATTAATGTTGAAATTTCCCAAGTGGATGCATTTCACGATGGAGAAGAGTTAGGTCCACGTATGCTCTCCAGAATTTCTAAACACACAGGACTTAGACCAGAAGATTTGTAGTCGCCCCTGCTTCTTGAAGTAAAAAGCTGCAACAATTACCAACAATGTCGCAACAATAGACAACATAAAGACTAAGGACAACAATTTTGAATAGAGAAAATAATGTTGATTTTTGGAAAAATTTGATTATTGAACTTTCTGAAATTGATTATGGAGATAATATTCCGGAACTTAC
>JADGBP010000362.1 GCA_015231395.1 Desulfamplus sp.
CTAACCAAGATACACAAATATTTAAAAGTGTTGTGGTAAAAAAAATATTAAGGCTTTATCATAATAGTTGGGTAAAGCCCTTTATTTTTACCTTCAGGGTATGGTTGCAAACTTCTTGTAGGTGCTGCCCCTAACGCGATTGCCTATAACTCAAAGCAGTTTACCCCTGGCAAATTTTTCATGCACGGAGTTCCTACAAGATTGCTAAATTTAAGATATTTAACTATTTATGCCCTTTAACCGGCATTATATATCCAAAGCAGGTTGTAAATTATGAAGAAACATTCATATAAAAATGAGTTAAAAACCGATAAAAGTTATTACAATACCCTTTCAAGAAACATACTATTTACTATTATTATTGTTTCATTCATGCCTCTTATCTTTGTGGCTGGAATTCTTTTTATCCAATTCACTACAACATATACCGCAAAATCAACTGCCCATCTTGATACCCTTGTAAAAAAACATCGTCAAAATATTGATGTTTTTCTTAATGAAAGACAAAATAACATTAATCAATTAGCCTCAATGTCAACATTTGAAAAACTTACTGATCACGCTTTTTTAGAACAGCAACTTGCGATACTGCAGCGTGCTTATGGTCAAGTTTTTACAGACCTTGCTGTTTTAAATGATAAAGGAGAACAAGTTGCTTATGCAGGACCCTATGGGCTTGAAGGTGCTGATTATAAAGATGCACAGTGGTTTAAAATGGCAATAAAACATCCCCATTATATAAGTGATGTATTTTTAGGGATGAGGGGATTTCCACACTTTACAGTAACAACACGCCAGTTCAAAGAGGGAAAACCATGGATACTCCGCACGTCAGTTCATTTTCAGGCATTTACAGACCTTGTTAAAAGTATAAGAATCGGTGAAACAGGTGTTGCATTTATCTTAAATCAAAATGGGGAGTTTCAGACCCATACTTCATTGGCAATTGATAAACCAAAAGAGCTTTATAATAAAATGCTGCCAAAAGAGATGAGTTTTGAAGTGAAACTTCCTGAAAATACGATTGAAAATAATAATCCTGATATTTTAAAAAACAGCAGTAATACTGCAAAGCATCGTGATAAAAATGAATTATCAATTCAACATAGACGTATCGGCAATACTCTTTATGTTGCAACAATGCTTCAGAATAAAGATTGGATTTTAATATTTCAGCAGGACGCAGATGATGCTTTTGCAAATTTAAATAGAATTCGCCTCACAGCATTTATAGCATTTACGTTAGGAGGTATTGCCATAATAACTATGGCTGTTATACTTTCTCGACGCATGGTGGCAAGAATTATTAGGTCAGAGGGGGAGAAAGAGATGATGAATCAGCAGGTAATTGAACATGGCAGACTCGCAGCTCTTGGAGAGATGGCAGCAGGTATTGCCCATGAGATAAACAATCCAGTAGCTATAATGGTTGAAGAGGCTGGCTGGATAAAAGACTTGCTTTCAGAGGAAGAGTTTCAAAAAAGTAAAAATCTTGAAGAGTTTCAACGGGCATTGGATCAGATACAAAAGCAAGGATTAAGGTGCAGAGATATAACGCATAAACTACTAAGCTTTGCAAGACCTGCAGACAGCGGCAACCACATTATAAATATTAATGAGCTTATAACAGAGACTGTAAATCTATTTGCACATGAAGCAAAATTTTCTAATATCTCCTTTGAACAACATTTTAAGCAAAACAATCTTCAATTCATGGCTTCACAAACTGAAATCCAGCAGATACTATTTAATCTTATTAACAATGCAATGGACGCAATGAGGGATATTGGAGGCAAGATTCTTATATCAACAGAAAAAGAGGATAAAATGGTTAAAATAACCGTAGAAGATAATGGCTCTGGTATTTCATCAGAACACGTTGCAAGAATATTTGATCCATTTTTTACAACAAAACCTGTCGGAAAAGGAACAGGGCTTGGGCTTTATATCTGCTATGGAATTATCAATAAATTGAACGGTAATATTAAAGTTAAAAGCGTATTGAATGAAGGCACTGTATTTCACATATCAATACCTGCTATCGAAGAGACAGAGTAAAGAATAGTTATAATTAAACATTAATAATATTTAAGGAGGAAATTATGGATATGGACGAACCAAGATTGCTTTTAGTTGATGATGAAGCCCCTTTTATTGAGGCAATAAGCAAAAGATTAAAAAAACGTAATTTTAAAGTTGAGATGGCTTTCAGCGGCATGGAAGCATTAGAAAAATTTACTGAAGATGGTTTTGATCCTGAGGTGGTTATTTTAGATGTCAAAATGCCCGGCATGGACGGAATTGAAACACTTGAAGAGCTGAAACGTAAATACCCGCTTGTAGAGGTGATAATGCTGACTGGACATGCAACTGTCTCTTCTGCAATTGATGGTATGAAAAAAGGAGCTTTTGACTATCTTATGAAGCCTTGCGATATGGAGGTTCTTGTAACCAAAGTCGGTGAAGCTATTGCAAAAAAACGGGCGCAAGAGACCAAAATAGTTGAAGCTCGAATGAAAGATATAATGAGAAAAAAAGGTCTCGATTAAAAATAACACTCCCATCAAAGATAGGAGACAGGAGCATGGAAACAGATCAAAAACAAACCGACCCTGCTGATCTTAAAAAAGAGAACAGCCCTTCTTCTGAATCTATTGAGCTTCTGCTTGTAGATGATGAAGAGGGGTTTGTTGAGGTACTTTCAAAACGTCTTGGCAAAAGAAATATAAAAGTAACCACAGCGTTAAGCGGTGACGGGGCAATTCAGCAGTGCAAAAAACAAAGTTTTGATATAATGCTGCTGGATCTTAAAATGGAGTTTATGGATGGGATTGAAGTTTTAAAAGCACTTAAAGAGATCGGCATTAATATGCCGGTTATAATGATTACAGGACATGGTTCTCTTGAAGATACCCAAAAAGGTTTAGATTCAGGCGCTGTAGCCTGTCTGCCTAAACCTTACGATTTTGAAGAGTTGGTAAAATATATAAGGGATATTTATCAAAAGAGCAAATTATA
>JADGBP010000363.1 GCA_015231395.1 Desulfamplus sp.
TAATGAGCTACCAATAAATACTAATGAGCTTTTTTTGAATGGGCATGCTCATCTTTATCATCAGAGCCATTATCCTCATGTCTGTAGTCCTGATGTTCATAAAATATCGGCATGTATGCCGTTATCAACCGGTAAACCACAATGCCGAGAGTAACAATAAATATTGAAGTGGCAATTTCCATCCAGCTTGGGAAGTATCGCTGAGCTGATGGAAGCTGCCAGTTAAAGGCTACAAGAGAGATATTGAGTCGATTCAACACAATGCCAAGCACACCAAATACAGAGGCAATCCGGGCAAGTTTGACATTTTTATCACGGGCGGCAACAGCGTAAAGAAACAAGGGCAGTGCGACAAAGCCGATAAGCTCAAAAAGGAACCACATTCCCCATCCAGTAAAGAGATAGTGCCAGTTATTATCAATGGCAAGACCTATCAGTTTGATACCAAGGTATCCCATCATTACAAATGATGCTGCCTTGGAAAATCCAAGAACAACACCATCACTTTCACTCAAGTGGGTATCATCCATTTTATCATGAAGATATTTGTGGGCAAGGCTTCCTTCAAATATAACCATAGACATGCCGGCAAACATGCTTGAGATAAAAAAGTAAACCGGTAGATATCCTGAATACCAGAGAGGATGAAGTTTGGATGGAGCTATAAGAAACAGAGCACCAAGCGAAGACTGGTGCAATGTTGAAAGCACAACACCAAAAATGGTGAGCATCATTGTAAGTCTCATGACGAAATTGCGGATTCTCGTTAAACCAAGCCACTCAAAAGCCGCTGGAGTGAATTCAATGAAAAGAACGTTAAGATAAAGAAAGACGCAAAGACCTACTTCAAACAGAAGGGAGGAAGTACCGGGGGAATAGAAAATAGGATATGGAAGTCGCCAGGGTCGTCCTACATCATAATTAAGGGCAAACACAACCAGTGCGTACCCGAGAAACGCTGTAAGAATGGCCGGTCTTACTGCGGAATGAAACCGTTTGAGTCCGAATATATAGCAAGCAGAAGAGGTAACGTACCCGCCAGCTGCAAGTGCAACGCCGCAAAGCAGGTCAAATCCTATCCATACTCCCCATGGGTTATTGTTATCAAGGTTTGTAACAGTACCGAGACCACCGAAAAAACGGGCGACTGTCAGGAAAAAACCCAGAACCAGTATGATGGCAGTAACCACATTCACTGGTGTCCACTCAATCTTGTTTACCAGGGGATGCTTTATAAGTTTGTTGTTCATCAACCTGTTTTTTATAGTATTTTGAAATGCCATCTATTTCTCCTCCTCAGGCGACAGATCGTCAGACTTATCAATTTTTTCACCGTCCTGACTCGCAACTGCATCATCTTTTTCGTGGCTTGAGGTATCTGCCGTCACCGATGCTTTTGCTTTGGCTTCCTCTTCCGCTGCTTTAGCCTCTTCTGCGGCTTTAACTTCTTCTGCGGCTTTAGCTTCTTCTGCGGCTTTAGCTTCTTCTGCGGCTTTAGCTTCTTCTGCGGCTTTAGCTTCTTCTGCGACCTTTGCGGCTTTGGCAGCCTCATCCAGAGCTTTTTTGACCTCAGCCTTGATAGCTGTCTCCTTCTCCTTGATCATTTTTTTCTTAAGTTCATCAAGTTGCTGTGCCATAACTTTATCTGCATCTTCCTGAGTTCTGGCAACAGCCTGCTGTTGTTCCTCCTGTGCAATCTTGTCTTTTCTCTTGGAGATGGCATACACTCCGGTCAAAAGCACCGGCCAAAGTCCCACTACAATAGGAACAGCAGAAAGAGCACCAGCAGTAAGCTCCGGAGCTGAATGAGTACCAAGGTCTTCTCTCATGCCTATTTCATTAAAGGGCACAGATGATAGGTAAAGCCAACTTGTGCCTCCCATCTCATGTTCACCATAAATATGCTCCACGTACTGGTCAGGATATTTTTGAATCCTCATTCTCGCCTGTTTAATGAGATCTGCCCTCTCACCAAAGAGCAAAGCCTCTCTTGGGCATATCTCCACACATCCGGGAAGTTTTCCTTCCTGAATAAGAGGAAAACACATAGTACACTTCATTACTCTTGGTGTAAGCGGTTTATCATACTCATAGGTTGGAATATTGAAAGAGCATGCAACCATGCAGTAACGGCATCCCACACAAAGAGACGCATCATAGGTTACTGCACCTGTTTTGTCTTTTTTGAATGCCTTTACAAAACAGGCTGATGCACATGCAGGCTCAAGACAATGATTGCACTGTTTTTTTACATAAATATTATTGTCAATACCTGTATTGTTATTATCTGTCTTGTCATTTGCTTTATTATCTGTCTTGTTATTACTTGTCTTGTCATTTGCTTTTTTTGTGAATTTATTGACAACCGTATGAGAATCAACAGTTGTACGTCTCTCCTCAGAGAGAACGCTCAAGTCATCAAATGGACGCTCTGGTACAGGCATTGCGTTGACTTCGCTACACGCCTGCTCACATTTGCGGCATCCAATACATTTTGTTATATCATGAAGAACACCAAAACTGCCGGGATAACCTTTAAATTCCTTATTGGACGCACCTTGGGATACGGTTGCTGCCAGGGTGGTTGAACCCGCAGCCGCACCGCCTATCCAGCCCAGAAATTTCCTTCGGGTAATTGCCATAATATTCCTCTATTTTTACCTAAGTATTGATTTGCAATAGTACACTTAATCTTTACCGTGAAAACACATTTGCTTTTCATGGTTGGGGGTGGTCGGATTTTCATCCGACCATGACTGTTTACCGTGAAAACACATTCTTATTTTCATGGTCTGCCATGACCGTTTACCTTAAGTTTTACCTCGGTATTTGATTCGCGATATTGTACTTAATCTTTACCTTAAAGTATTGTTTTAGCGGGTTTTTATTTTTTTTCCTTGTGGCACTTATTGCAATCAGTTGCCGCAACTGTCTCAATCTTCATTTTTTGATGGCATGTAATACACTGTCCATGATACGCACCCTTCAGACCAGGTCTGCCATCACCTTTAATTTCTG
>JADGBP010000364.1 GCA_015231395.1 Desulfamplus sp.
CATGCGGCATCACAGCAAACAGATCATTTTTTATCGATTCAAAATAATCAACAGCTTCAGAATCATATTTCTCAAGTAAAACAGCAAGTTTTATAAGAAAATTCTTGATATCTACAGGATCCGTGCCTTCTTTCAGTACAGCATTCGCACCTTCCTTAAGAAGAGATTCTTTTTCCCCTGATTCAGACTCAGTACATATAACTTTTTTTAGATTTAGTATCAACAGTGAAATAGACTCTGAAAACCGCGTCAGGATCTCCTTAGTATGTATAGCGGAATCGTTTTTCCCGATTGAAAGTTCAAGCTCTGCCGCAACTTCCTGAACACCATCTGCACCGATATTGCCAGCAACACCTCTCAGCGTATGTGCAAGACGCTCCGCCAGAAGTCGGTCGTCTGCTTTCAGTGCTTCTTCTATCCTGTTTGGGATATCCTCTTGTCCAGTAATGAATTTCCTTAAAAAATCCATGTATAGTTTCTTATTTCCAGCAACTCGTTTCAATCCTGACACAACATCAATTCCCTCAATAAAAAGGATTTCAATACCTTCAACAATGCCAGATTGATCGAAGTCAGGTTTATCACGAGCAGATTTATCGCGAGCAAATTTATCGGAATCGAGTTTGTCTTGATCTGGTTTATCACGAGCAGATTTATCGGAATCGGGTTTGTCTTGATCTGGTTTATCACGAGCAGATTTATCGGAATCGGGTTTGTCCCTGAGTTTTGGAAAAAATAGAGTAAAGCGTTAGCATGTTAAAAGGAAAAATAAAGTGGATCATCAAAGCTCATTGTCAAATATACTTATGCCGTTATTGTGAAAATGCATTCTTGTTTTCATTATTCGAGATGGTCTGATTCTGATCATGAATGTTTAATTTTTTTCGTAGTCTCTTTCCATAGAACGTGGATTGAAACAAAAAAGGTGATTTCATGTTTCCAGCAGTACTTATTGTTGATGATAATGAATCCATCATAGACTCTCTTGAGGGAATACTCTCTGATGATGGTTTTGAAGTATTTCATGCATTTAATGGCTATGATGCGTTAAAAAAAATTGAAACACTCTCCCCTGATATCGTGCTTCTTGACATCTGGATGCCTGGCATGGATGGAATCGAGACCCTGAAGGAGATAAAAAAGGAGTACCCCAATCTGCCGGTTATCATGATAACCGGCCACGGGACAATTGAAGCGGCTGTAGATGCCACCAAATCCGGTGCTTTTGATTTTCTTGAAAAACCACTTTCCATTGACAGAGTTATTGTTACTATTAATAACGCTCTTAATTTCCGAAAACTTGAAGAAGAGAACCGATATCTGAGAAAAAAATCAATTGAAAAACATTCAATCAACGGAAATAGCAAGGCAGTTCAGGAGCTGAACCGGAAAATCCTGACTTCCGCCCCGTCTGATGCTCCTATTCTCATTACAGGGGAAAATGGCACAGGAAAAGAACTGGTAGCCAAAACTATTCATCAGCTCAGCAACCGCCCGGAAGAACCTTTTATCATTGTCAACTGTGCTGCGATTCCGGAAGAGCGTATTGACAGCGAGCTTTTTGGTCATGAAAAAGGGGCTTTTTCTGAAGCTTACGCAAAACAGAAAGGCAAATTTGAACTGGCTTCAGGAGGAACCCTGTTTTTAGATGAAATCGGAGACATGAATCTGAAAACTCAGGCAAAAATATTGAGAACCATTGAATCCAAAACATTTCAAAGGGTAGGCGGCGGACGGACTTTACATGTGGATGTAAGGGTTATCGCTGCGACAAACAAAGACCTTGCAAAAGAAATCAGCCTTGGCAATTTCAGGGAAGACCTATTTTATAGGCTCAATGTTATACCGGTGAATGTCCCAGCCTTGAGAGAACGCAAGGAGGATATTCCACAGCTTGTTAAAATTTTTCTTTCGGCATTTGCAAAAAGCGGGGGAAAAAGTCCAAAACAGATTGAACCGGAAGCACTTGAGATTCTTGATGCCCATGACTGGCCGGGAAATGTCCGTGAACTTAAAAACCTTGTGGAAAGACTCTCCATAATGGTACAGAACCATACAATTAAAGCTTCTGACATTCCCATGCCGTATAATAAGAATGTGCAAGGTGTCAGGCTGGATAGTGCCAGTGATATCAACAGACAGATTGAACAGCGAGAGATTAACAGACAGATTTCACAACTGAATATCAACGAACAGATTGAAAAACGGGATATCAACGAACAGATTGAAAAACGGGATATCAACGAACAAAATTCTGACAGCTTAAATCATATGGAATATCGTTATCTGTTCTCAATCAAAACTCTTGATGAGGCTAAAAAGGAGTTTGAAAAAGAGTTCTTGAGAAAAAAAGTAAAACAGGCAGATGGAAATATTGAATCCGTTTCAAAACAGACAGAGACCGATCCATTTTATATCGCGGGTATTATTGGTCGTTCCATCTCAAAAAACGCGAACTGAGACAATTATGAGAATCATAAGCGGAACATGCAGAGGCAGGAGACTGTCAACCCTCAAAGGACTCAGTATCAGACCCACGTCAGATAAAGTAAGGGAATCAATTTTTAATATAATAGGACAGAAAGTGCATGACGCTACTGTACTTGATCTGTTTGCAGGCACCGGTGCTTTTGGAATTGAATGTTTAAGCAGAGGTTCAAACAAAGCTCTTTTTGTGGATATTTCCGGAACATCATGCTCCATTATCCGACAAAACATTGATCTGTGCAAATTATCAGGTCAATCCTCCATATTGAAATATGATGCAACAAAATCCAATCTTCCTTTAGATATAACATCAACACGGTTTGACTTGATATTTACAGATCCCCCCTATGAAAGAGGATTTGTAGAAAAAATTCTTAAAAACATGGCATTGCGGCAATGTTTTGGAGAGGAGTCACTGATGATTTTAGAGCACTCTATAAAAGAAAAAATTCCTCATGACCTTGAAGGGCTTGACATTTATGATCAAAGACAATACGGAAAGACCCTTATTTCTTTTTTAAAAAAAGTT
>JADGBP010000365.1 GCA_015231395.1 Desulfamplus sp.
ACAGCAGCAAGTCTGCGACTTCTTTCTATCTCGGTTTTGAGCTCGGAAATTGATGTCTTTGCGGATCTATATCCCTGAAAAGCTAAAATTCCCATAATTCCGGTAGAACCAAGTAAAAAAAACATAAATCCCATTGCAATGACATGACGCGTATATTTTACCTTGGCAATTTCAACTTCTGACATATCAAGAGCTGCAAAAATTATCTGATTCCGCTCTTCTTTCTGAAGTTTCTCCATATCAGGACGATTTGGAAAAAAATGCATTCTGAACCAATCCATCTCCCTTAATCGTCTTGATTTACTTCTACCATGAAAATTCATGCTTTCGTTTTCATTATCATTATTTGGGGTACCATGAAAATTCATGCTTTCATTTTCACTCTTAGGGGTACCATGAAAATTCATGTTCTCATTTTCATTCTTTGGGGTTGACGAATCCGACCATGCTTGTTTATCTCCAGTGTTGATTTCTGATTTAATGTTAATTTCTGATTTGTTGAAACTTTTTTCACAATCGTGGATATTCTGTTCTTCCTCAGACAGACATAACGGCTTAACAGGAACTCCAGATCTTAAACGCCTATGTCTATGAGCAGGAGTAAAGCGTTTAAAAACCTGAAACATCTTTTTTTTACCTTCAGGGGCAAGTTCTCGATGCAGGAACACGGAGCTTGAATCAAGAGCATTTATATCAGGCATAGCATTTATATCAGGCATATTTCCATATTTTTCACCTATCATTGCAGAATCACTGTGAGCAAGAATCTTTCCGTCACTATCTGTTATCATCATATATTCAACTTCGGGCTGAAGTGCGGTCTCGGCAATAAGACTTTGAACTCTGGATACGTTCCAGCTCATGGTCATCATTCCTGTTCTGGTTCCAGCCTCAAACGCTCGTATAAGAAAAATGCCCTTACCCATAAGCTTTTCCATTGTACGACCATTCTGCTCTCTGATATTATCCATGGTCATCAATACGAAAATAGGTACAAGTATCATTACCACGCCAAATATCACAAATGGAGAAAAGCCCTGAACTATTCGGTTTTTTTCAGTTTTTTTCATAATATGCAAAACATTTTTTTGTCTTTTATGTCTTATATTTTATTTCTGTTTTCTCTGTTTCTCTGTTTTATCTGTTTCTCTGTTTTCTCTGTTTTATGTACTGCTGACTATTGATACGCTTAAAGTCATTGTTATTTTTAATTATTGAAAATTAATGACACATAAATTTTAAAAAAGATATAGGAATTTGGAACCTAACAAAGTAGAATTAATTATGAAACCAACCACCAAAACCAGACAACCAAAACCTGCATGGCTCAAAAGAAGCCTCCCCACAGGTACTGATTACGAAAGAGTACGAAAGCTTCTGGGCAGATCCAATTTGCACACAGTATGTCAGGAAGCCAAGTGCCCCAATATGTGGGAATGTTTCTCAAAGCGGACATCAACGTTTATGATTATGGGAGACAAGTGCACCCGCAACTGTAGTTTCTGTAACGTCAAAACAGGGAATCCGCTCCCTCTTGATTCAGATGAGCCATTAAGAGTTGCCAGAGCAGCGTTTGAACTTGGTTTGAAATACGTTGTAATTACATCGGTAACAAGAGATGATCTTGATGATGGAGGAGCACACCATTTTTCCATGACGATAAAAAAAATCAAGGAACTTTTACCGCATGGGACAAAAGTTGAGGTACTGATTCCCGATTTTCAGGGCGATTCAGATGCTCTGAATAGAGTAATGGAGGCTCAGCCAGATGTACTCAATCACAACATTGAAACTGTACCGTCGCTTTATGCCACTGTCCGTCCGGAAGCCATATACAAACGATCTCTTGAGCTGCTTCGGAGAGCCAGTCAATACAAAGTATCTGTTAAATCAGGTATTATGGTGGGATTTGGTGAGACAAAAGATGAGCTGGAAGAGACAATAATCGATCTTTATAAGCATGGATGTACTATTTTGACTGTTGGACAGTATCTTCAACCTTCGGCAAAATATCTTCCAGTTGTGAAATACTACGAACCACAGGAGTTTGATGAGCTTAAAATATTTGCAGAATCAGTTGGATTCACATCCGTGGCATCAGCTCCATTTGTGCGAAGTTCATATGAGGCGGACAGGTTATGCGGATTATGAATCCAAATTTCATGAATCCAAATCATGTGTTTTTACATAAAATTTTGCATACTTATAAAAAGTTTCTTCAAAATTTCCTAAAGCAATCACAAACCCGGGCCACCCATCCAGAAAACCTGACTTAATCAGATATGTTCTTACAAATGACCATACACCGTGCATAAGAGCTGTTGACATGCTGCAAGACTTTTTCTTGTTGTTTTCAGAATGTTTTGCATTGCGTGTCTGTTTTACATTTACAGCTTGCTTTGCATTTGCAGCCTGCTTTGAATTTAGTGTCGGATTTGCGTCTGTCATTTCAGTAGCAAGTTTTTGTGCCCCAAGAGTTGAATATCGATTTTTTTTAGCAATCATCTCTTCCAAATTTTTATACGGAATCTGATGAATGGGAGATTTGAGGTAACCAGCCCCTTTTTTGCTGACAATATCATAACTTTCATGCACAGGGTCAGGCTTGAAAACAAGCGTCCCTTTCCTAAAAAGCTGAGGCTGCCTGTAATCGGGATAATATCCTGAGTGCCGAATCCACCGTCCCATGAAAAAATTTTTTCTTGGAACATAGTAAAGATCATAAAGAGAGTTTGAATTGATGATAGAAAGAATCTCATCCTGAGCCTCTGAAGTGCATCGCTCATCTGAATCAAGGCTGAATATCCACTCATGGGAACAGGCTTCAATGGCACTGTTTCGCAAATTGCCAAAACCCTGAAAGGGAATTTGAACCACCTTCGCACCATATTGTTCGGCAATCAGTGCCGTTTTGTCAGTGCTGAAGGAGTCAGCTACGACAATCTCATCTGCCCACTGTACGCTTTTGAGTGCGACCCCTATTTTTTCTTCCTGGTTATAAGCAATAATATAAACC
>JADGBP010000366.1 GCA_015231395.1 Desulfamplus sp.
AGGGCGTGGATTTCGGTGGTGTGCTAAAAGCTGGTGTACTAAAAACTGGTGTTTGAAATAACATTGGTATTAAAATCAGCATCTGCAAGCATCTTCAGAGCATCAGCAACCCGCATCCAATCCTCAAGCATCTCCGGAGTAATCTCTTCAATACGTGACATCTCCAAAGCAATAGCACTCATCTGACTCTCTTTCATGGTTCTGAAAATCTCTGTTGCATAATCCTCGCCCATGGCAATCAAAAAAATTGCTGCCTTCTGTGCACCGCTCATTTTTGCAGGATCAATTGCGTTCGCTTTTGCCATCGGTCATTCTCCTATACGTCAACCTTTCAACTCATATATTGCTTAAAGCCGGTTTAAATATTCAGACTTTTAAAATCAAGCTCCTTCTTTTTTCTTGCTTAAAATCAAGACCCTTCTTTTTTCTTGTTTAAAATCAAGACCCTTCTTTTTTCTTGTTTAAAATCAAGACCCTTCTTTTTTCTTGTTTAAAATCAAGACTCCTCTTTTTTCTTGTTTAAAATCAAGACTCCTCTTTTTTCTCTTCCTCTTCAGTAAGCCATCCCTTTATGATATTTGCAGAACGCTGGATATTTGATTTGGCAAGATAAGCCGCTTTTTCAGAAATCTTGATGCTGGAGAGATAAGCTTCTCTTTCAGCATAAGGAAGGGCGGCAATAAAGGCATCTCGCTCTTCAGGTGACATGGCATTAAGAATCTCTTTTTGTTCCTGAGGATCCAGTTCAATGAATGAGAGTTCTGGCTCCTTTTCCTCTGCATCTGCCTGTTCAAGCAGTTGGGTTTCATCTGGCTGAGGAAGCGCCGCCTGTTCAGCACTTGTCTGAATATCCTTTGCTGTCTTTATAATGGGTCTGATAACAAAAAGGAACAGTAAAATAATAAGCAGGACGTTGGCAATTGTTCTGCCATACTCTTTTTGAACAAAACGCCATCCCTTGATGTCAGGTTCACCTTTTCCCATCTCATCAATTGATGCAAAGGGAAAGCTCTGCATGGAGACCTGATCTTCGCGTTCTTCATTGTAGCCCACAGCCTTGCCCACAACATCTTCAAACTGCTTCATCTCATCATCTGATCTTGGCACATAGTTTTTGACACGGTTACCGGTTTCGTCAGTTTTATATTCATATTTCCCATCAATAACTGCGGCAACAGAGACTCTTTTTATAACAGCCATGGGCTTGACTGTTTCACTTACTCTTCTGCTCAGCTCATAATTAACCGTATTATCAGATTTTTTAACCTCTTCAATCACTTTTTCCGCATTGGGGTCTTCCGTTGTAATAGGATTGACACTGGATGGAGTCCCTTTATCCTCTCTGCTTTTTTTGGCAGCTTCGGTCAAATCTTTTTTGCTTCGTACAAATTCATTATTTCTTTCAAATGGGTCATAGATCTCTTCATTCATGCTGCTGGTGGTGAAATCCATCTCCGATATAACACGCACAATCGCCTTGTCCTTGCCCACGATGCGTTCCAACATGGTCTCGATACGATTGGCAAGATCAGTTTCATAACGTTCTTTATATTTATACTGGGTTTCCGCAAGCTCCTGAACTTTTTGACGTTCCTGTTGCTGCTTCCGTTCTTCCATGGCTTTGGCTTCAAACAGAATCCTGCCGGTAGTATCAACAATGGTGACAAGTTCGGGAGTCAAATCCTCAATAGAACTTGAGACAAGATGGGCAATTGCGGACACCTTTTCATCATCAAGGTCAGATTTAAGCTCCAAAAGAATAGATGCAGAAGGCTTTTTTGTCTCTTCCACAAATACCGAATCTTTGGGCATAACAATCATAACCTTAGCATCCTTGACCTCTTCAAAGGCACGGATGGTTCTGGCAAGTTCGCCCTGAATGGCACGCAATTTATTTATTTTCTGGACAAAATCGGTGGTTCCAAAGTCGGTTTTATCAAAAATTTCATAACCCACACCGGAACCTTTGGGAAGACCTTCTTTTGCCATGGACAGACGAACTTCATAAACCTGGGCTTCAGGAACAAGAATCGTAGTCCCCCCATTCTGAAGTTTATAGGGCATCTTGTTCTCTTTGAGTTTTGAAACAATGGTGGACGCGTCCTCTTCTTCGAGTTCCGTATAGGCAACTTTGAACTCTACCTTATTTGCCCAGACAAACATGGTAATGAAACCTGCGGTTATCACAAGAATCAATACTCCCAAGGCAACTTTCTTGTAGAGAGACATCTCCTTGTATATTTTGACAACCTGTTCAAAAAAAGGATTCATGGCAGCATTTATTCTCCATACATGTTTCGTTTGCTATGAAAATTCATTTTTGACTTTCATGATTCAAGATATCTTAAATCCAATCATTACAACATACATAAAACATAAACAATATACATAAAGAGATTACAACTGCATGTTAATAATCTCTTTATACGCTTCCATTGCTTTTGATTTAACCTGCATCAGCAAACGCAGCGATGTATCAGCCTTGCCGATAGCCATCATACCTTCGTGAATTCCCACTTCGTCCTTCATGACGCCTTGTGTCGCCTCATCCGCAAAATTCTGTTTCAAATTGACATCTTTTACAGCAGAATTCAGACGCTCGGCAAAAGATGGGTCACGTCTTTCCACTCGAAGTGGAAGAGGCTCAGTCTTCAATGAAATTTTACCCGCTGAAATTATACCTGTATTTGTTATTGGAGTCATGCTGATCACCTTGGATTATGATTATGATTATAATTATAATTAATGTTTTGCTGTTTCAAGAGGCTTTGATATTTTATTTTGTTCCTATCTCAAGAAACTTTGATAGCTTACGATTTTCCAATTTCGAGTGCCTTTAATATCATGCTTTTGGTATTAGAGAGAGCCGTTACGCTTGCTTCATAAGCTCTTTTTGCCACAATCATGTCAGCCACTTCGGTCAGGTGATCTACGTTGGGCATTTTTACATATCCGGTATTTGGATCTGCATCAGGGTGGGCAGGATTATAAACCAGTCTGAAAT
>JADGBP010000367.1 GCA_015231395.1 Desulfamplus sp.
ACATAAGAAGAACGGCAGATCTGGTTCAAGAGATAAACGCCGCGTCCAATGAGCAGAACAGCGGTGCTAATCAAATTAATCAGGCTCTTCAGCAGCTTGATCAGGTGATTCAGCAGAATGCCGCAGCATCAGAAGAGATGTCGGCAACTTCTGAAGAACTCTCATCTCAGGCTGACAATCTTCTTGATATGATCAATTATTTTAAAGTGGATGAATCCCGTGAGAATGGGCAGAAGAAAGGCCTGAACCGTGAAGATGGGCATAAAAAAGGTATGAAAAAACGTCCGGAAAGTCAGCAGAAACACTCGGAAAATTATCAGAAGAATTCGGAAAGCCATACAAAAGGCAGCGGGGGCAGAAAAAAAACAATCACAAATATTGCACAATCCTCCAGAACTTCTAAAGGAGACGGGGTTTCTCTGGACATGGACGGTATGAGTTCCGGAAAGGATTTTCTTGATGATGAGTTTGAGAAGTATTAAGAACCTGAATATTTCACCAGGCTCTAAGTATAATGCAAACTGACTCTCTGAACCCCTTCTCTTCTCTCAAGGGAAGGGAAACTAAAGAGGGTAGGTGATTGCAAAAGGGACGGGCAGGGTAAGGCAGATCGGTAATTTAAGAAAAAACTAATAATATAATCAGACGTGGAGGAACAACGTGCTCAGACTTCAAGATATTAGAATGAAACCCAAACTTATTGGTCTTTTTCTTGTTATCGGTATTATTCCTATGGCACTGGCTGGATGGTGGGCACTTAAACTTAGCACTGATGCACTGATGACACAATCGTATGGACAGTTGGAGTCTGTGAGAGGAATCAAAAAGACACAGATTGAAAAATTCTTTTCTGAAAGGGAGGGAGATATGGGGGTGCTCATGGAAACTGTTGGCACCCTGAGAAGAGAAGCCTTTTCCAAACTTAATGCCATTCAGTCCATAAAAGGATCCCAACTTACAGCCTATATTCAGACCCTTAAGAATCAACTCCATGTGTTGAAGGACAATCCATACATAACAAAAGGATTGCTTGAATTTGATCGGATATTGCAGGAAAACAGTGAGAGTGTACAGAGCGAGGCGTGGAAAAGCCTTGCAAAGCAATATGATCCCCGCATGAAGAGTATCATGAGCAAAAACGGGTGGTATGATATTTTCCTGATTCATAAGGATGGAAGTATTGTTTATACGGTAAGCAAAGAGTCCGATCTTGGCATGGTTATTCCGGACAGCGAACTAAAAAACCAGGGAATAGGAAAAGCCTTTAACATTGCCGGCAAAATGGGGTCGGAAGAGATTGCTGTAGCCGACCTTGAACCCTATTCCCCGTCCAAAGGAACTCCGGCTGGTTTCATGATGGCACAGATGCACAATGAGACCGGTGAACTCATTGGATTTGTGGCATTTCAGATTCCCTTGAATAAATTCAATGATATCATGCTTCTCAGAGATGGTATGGGCAAAACTGGTGAATCTTATCTTGTCGGGCAAGATGGACTTATGCGATCCGATTCATTTCTTGATCCAACAGGTCATTCTGTCGTGGCATCATTTAAAAATGATATAAAAATAGATACTCAAGCCACAAAAACAGCACTTTCAGGAAAAAAGGGTCAAGATGTAATCGTGGATTACAATAATAATCCTGTTCTCTCATGCTGGGATTTTGTGGATATCGGAAACGGAATCCGTTGGGCAATGATATCGGAAATGGATGTGGCAGAAGCCTTTTCACCCACAGATGCGTCCGGAAATGAATTTTACGCCAAATATACAAACCTTTACGGTTATTACGATCTTTTCCTCATTAACCCCGATGGATACTGCTTTTATTCCGTGGCAAAAGAGTCTGATTACCAGACAAATTTGATAAATGGAAAATACAAGGATTCTGGACTTGGCAAACTCGTTGTAAAAGTTCTTGATACCAAAAGTTTTGGTTTTGCCGACTTTCAACCATATGCACCCAGTAATAACATACCTGCCTCATTTATTGCACAACCAGTTATTCATGGTGGAGTAACAGAGATTGTCGTGGCACTTCAGTTATCTCTTAAGGCTATCAACGAAATAATGCAGAGCAGGGACGGTATGGGTAAAACCGGTGAGACCTATCTGGTAGGACAAGATAAACTCATGCGATCTGATTCCTTTCTGGATCCTGAAAAACATTCCGTAAAAGCCTCTTTTGCAAAACCGGCAGAAGGGAGTGTTGATACCGATGCGGTAAATCAGGTGATTGCCGAAAAAACAGGTTCTGCAGTTATAATGGATTACAATGGAAACCCTGTTCTTTCAGCTTTTACGCCTGTTAAAATATTTGACACTACATGGGCAATGATAGCGGAAATTGATCAGGCAGAAGTCAGGGAACCCATTAATAATCTGATAAAATCCCTTGCAATTATGGCGGTCATACTGGCAGCTATTATTGCTGTTACTGCTTTTTTTGTAGCCATGAGTTTTGTTACGCCATTACTCAAAGGCGTCTCACTTCTTGAATCAGTGTCAGAAGGAGATCTTGATGTAAATGCAGAGACAAACAGAAAAGATGAGATCGGAAAAATTTCAGAAGCACTTAATAACATGGTGGTGAATCTTAGAAGAATTGTATCTGAAGTTAAATCTTCTGCAAACAATGTAGCCAGCGGGAGTCAGGAACTCAGTGCCACCTCAGAACAGATGTCTCAGGGGGCAACCGAACAGGCAGCATCTGCGGAAGAGGCATCTTCTTCAATGGAACAGATGTCAGCCAATATCAGCCAGAATGCAGAAAATGCCCAGCAGACAGAAAGGCTTGCAATTCAGGCTGCAAGCGATGCTGCAAAAGGCGGTGAGGCAGTTTCCAAAACCGTGGTTGCCATGAAATCCATTGCAGAGAAGATTGGCATTATTGAAGAGATAGCCAGACAGACCAACATGCTTGCCCTTAATGCTGCCATTGAGGCTGCAAGGGCTGGTGAACATGGCAAAGGGTTTGCCGTTGTCGCAGATGCTGTCAGAAAACTTG
>JADGBP010000368.1 GCA_015231395.1 Desulfamplus sp.
AAAAATAAAAGTCTTGATATCGTCAAAAAATTAACCAAAGAGGGATTCAATGCTCTTTTTACAGGTGGGGCGGTACGGGATATGGTTATTGGATTTGAACCCGCCGATTTTGATATTGTTACCAATGCACCTTGTGAAGATATTTTCAGGATATTTGCTGGAGCAGGAGAAAAGGTAAAAAAGGCTGGAAAAACTTTTGCAGTCTGTCTGGTTAATGATATTGATGTTGCGTCATGTCGTTCGGATTCATCAGATTCATATACAGCAAAGGGGACAACCATTGTATCAGAAGAGAAAACAAGTACCTCAGAGGGTACAACCTCTTTTCCAGAATGTGATCTTGCACACAGGGATATAACAATCAACAGTATGGCTTTTGATCCTCTCTCCGGATTTCTTATAGACCCGTTTGGAGGCAGAAAAGACCTTGCAAAAAAAATTATACGCTTTACCGGTAACCCTGAACACAGAATAGCTGAAGATCCTTTAAGAATGGTCAGAGCATGTCGTTTTGTCTCTTGGCTTCAGGGCGAATTTGCCCATACAACGCTTTTGAGCATAATAAACAACCGTCATCTTGTTGTTGAAAAGATTGCACCTGAAAGAATCCGGTATGAAATTGTAAAAGCGATGTCCCATAAAAAACCATCCCATTTTTTTCGGGCACTGCATATTACCGGGCTTCTTGAGCTGATCCTTCCGTCTTTAAGCAGATGTGCTGATCTGGATGGAGGTCCTCATCATGGAGAGACAGTTCTGGAACACTGCCTCCTGTCCGGAGATGCTCTCTCTCCACGAAAACCGATTCTTCGCCTTGCAGGATATCTTCATGATGCTGGCAAATACGATACTGCAACTATCAAAGATGGTCACATTACCTTTCCTGACCATGAAAAAATGGGGAAAGCTGTTATCCGTGACCTGCAAAATTTAAGATTTAGCAATGAGGAGATAAAGTTTGTTGATGCGGTTATTAATACCCATATGCGTCCCCTTACACCTGATTCAACTCCAAAAGCTGTAAGGAGGCTTCTTGCCTTTCTTAAAGCCCATGATATTTCCTGGCAGACTTTCATGCAGATGAGAATTGCAGATAAAGCAGCCAATCTTGCCAAATATCCCTATAAACCGGAAGATATCAGGCTAAGGGTAGATAAAATTTGGCAGGAGTTGAAAAATCGTAAAATTAATGGCTGTGCCAGCCATCCATTATCTATCCTGGATCTTGATATTACAGGTAACGATATCATGAAAATTCTTGACATTCCTTCAGGGTATAAAGTTGGGCAAATCATAAATTATCTTTTTGAACAGGTTTTAGATAATCCTGATTTAAACAATTTTGAATCACTCAAAAAGATGCTTCATTTACTCTATAATAATAATTGCAGGGCAAACTTCTGAATACATTCAGGATAGAGTTGCCACTCAAGTTCCAGCCCCTTTTGTTTTACAATCTCAAGTGTATCATTGTCTTCGATTTGAAAGGCTCGCTGTCCGATAATAGGTCCTGTGTCTTCGCCATAATCTATATAGTGCACCGTGCATCCTCCAACTTTGCATCCATACCTGAAAGTATCTCCATACCCGTCAGTTCCAGGAAATGCCGGTAAAAGTGCTGGATGGATATTCATTATTTTATGTCTGTCAGGAACAGTATTGATCCGATCAATAAAATATGGTGTCAGAGTACGCATGAAACCGGCAAGCACAAGCAGATCAATCTCATAGGGAAGGATATTGTCCAAAAGTTTTCGTTCAGCCACAGCTCTTGATTTTAAAAAAAAGTCTATTTTGTCCAATCCTTTATCCTTACAAATCAGATGTTGCTTTGCTCTGATCTCTTCAATATTGAAATCATCAGGCAATATCAGAGATGACATATCTTCCTTTGCACTTTTGATTATCTGCCTGTAATCCACAACAAAGGTGTCAATGCCAGCTTTTTTTGCCCTTTCAAGTCCTTTGACTCTCGGGACATCAGAGCCGGTAAATATGATCTGCCCATTAATTTCCCCATTGGCACAGCTATCAATAATTGCCTGTAGATTGGTTCCTCCACCAGATATAAGTGTACCAATCTTTATTTTTTTACTCACGATAATCCTCCTTTTGTTTTCGTTTTCCATGATAACCCTTTTTTTATTTTCGTTCTTGTTTTTCAGGAATTTTTCATTATGTTGACAAAGGATATCTAAAACCATATATTGACAGACAATTTTTTTTACAAGTCCAGCTTCATTTAAAGAACAGTTGTTTATAACCCTACAAATTAAGGAGCGATAAATGTCAGAAAATATTATAGAAATAGACGATGATGCTTTTGAAAGAGAAGTTCTGAAATCAAATCTGCCCGTACTTGTTGATTTCTGGGCTCCATGGTGTGGACCATGCAGAGCAATTGCACCTACGATTGAAGTACTGGAAAAGACATATTCAGGAAAAATGAAATTTGTAAAGGTTAATGTTGATGAAAATCCCCTCTCTCCAACTAAATACAGCATTCAGGCTATACCCACACTTGTTTTTTTCAAAAATGGGAATGTGGTGGAACAGATCACAGGAATGGTTGCAAAGGCAAAATTAGAAGAAACTATTGAGACTCTTTTGTAGATTGCAGGTGGAAATTTGTAGATTGCAGGTGGAAATTTACAGGTTATAGATGGAAAATCACATATTGCAGGAGAAAATTTAGATGGCACAGACCGGTCAAACCGATTACGATCTTGTGATAATTGGCGGGGGACCAGCAGGTCTTACTGCCGGAATATACGCTTCCAGGGCAAGAATGAACGTTGTACTTTATGAGAAAGTAGCTCCTGGCGGGCAGGTTATTGTCTCTGACTGGATTGAAAATTATCCCGGTTTTCCAGAAGGCATAAGCGGCTATGACTTAGGTGAAAAGATGCATAATCAGGCAAAGAGCCTAGGACTGACCATTGAGATGGAAGAGGTGGCCGCAATTGAAGTTGATGGAGACCGTAAAAAAGTTCATCT
>JADGBP010000369.1 GCA_015231395.1 Desulfamplus sp.
AACTCTCTTTACAATTAGCTGAAGGAATTCTACAAGGTGCTACTCTTTTTTATGGTAAAGGTCGTGTAGCTGTATTTGGTGAAGCTGCAATGTTCTCGGCAAGAGTGCCTGATGAGAATGGAAATGTAATTGACAACAATGGAATAAATCACCCTGAAGCACTATTTAATGAGACCTTTGTTCTTAACACACTTGGCTGGCTTGCGGAAAAGACTGATGTCACATGTATTACTCTTGGGGATGATATTAGTTTTACAGTTCCCAATCTTAAACTGTCTGGATTGAAGTTTGCCGCCAAATTCAGATACGATAAAGATATGAATTTCAAATTGGACAAGAAAGCATTGGAAGACGCTGACGAAAATGCTCAGGAAATAGGCTTGAACGCTGAGGAATTGACACTTCCATGTATAAACATAAATGGTGCTGCTTATACAGTTACCTTTACATCTCCGAATGGCAATCTTGTTGACTGGACACTTAAAGATTATGCACCAGTATCCGAATAAAAAATTTATAAAAATAAAATAGTTGATTTTTAAAAGCAGTTGATTTGTAGAAGTAGTTAATTTTTGAATTTAGAGATAAGGTAAACAACCTCGAATTTTGTGAGCGAGGTTGTTTACTTTATTAGGCAGGCTTATTTTGTGAGCGAGGTTGTTTACTTTGTTAGGCAGGCTTAAGATATTGCTTATTGTAAAATTCCACGAAACTGTCTGTTCTTTCATCAGAAGATCTGTCTTGAGATTGACCTGACGCGAGAATCGAACTCATTACCATTATTGGCAGAAGAAAAGACCTGATCTGATTATTTGTATAGACGTCAGTCCACCACGTCAGACCAACACCTATTGAGGCAACTGCAATCGGGCTGAACAGAAACATCACAAGCGGAATAAAGGATTTCAGGTAAGGCTTTGCGACATACAGTGATACTGCTCCTGACAGCACAATCGCGACTTTTGAGATCTCGTAATAGACCGTGTATCTTACCATCATCATAAAAGATGCCAAAGCAGTACTCAGTGTGTGATCAAAAATCGCCTGCCTAATGATATCAGAAGAGAATTCATCAACATCAAGAAGAGTTTTTAGAACTTCCTGCTGATCAAGGGGCATGGATTGCAAAATGTCAATAATTTTCCGGGTTATTTCGTCTTGTTCCTTAGTATCTTTATTTTTGAACTGCTCAGAAAACTTATTAATAATCTGTATCAATAAATACCTGACCATCTCATCAGACGATGTTCCTTTAAAATCTTTATCTACCTTTCTCAATAAAGCTGTTGCCTGTACCTCAATTTCTGTACCAATGGAATTGAGTGCATGAATATCCAGTTTGTCAGGCATGGGTATTTTTAAAAACTGCATGATCTGATTGAGTTTCCATGCCTTTAATTCAGTAGTATTGCATGATGCCGCTTTTTGGGACTTGTCCATAAGAAAATTGCCAAGGTCATCTGTATCAAAAAGCCATCCTGTGAACTTTCGTTGCAAAATATTTCTGAGTGTTAGATGATGCCATAAACCGAGCTGATTAGAAAGAGACTCTGTCTCTTCGTTCATTAATCCTGAAATAAATGTGCTTTTCATAAGAATAGTCGTCTCTTAAAATTTCTAATAAAGATAATAAAGGAGGATAGTTAACATAAAATAATTATGAATGAAACGTTAGAACAATCAAGAAAAATTGTCAAAGAATATATGTGGTGGTCAACAGGAGCTGGTTTAATGCCAATTCCCATTCTTGATGTGGCAACTGTTGCCGGAGTTCAAGTAAGAATGATTTCAAAACTTGCTAAACACTACAATATCCCCTTTGCAAAAGAGAAAGCAGGTGCCGTTATCGGATCACTTGTAAGCAGCATATCGGCATCAACAATATCAAAAGGTGTCGTCACAAGTGCTGTAAAAACTATTCCAATACTTGGTGCATTAACAGTTCCGTTTCTGATGCCTACTTTTTCAGGAGCTGTAACTTATGCACTTGGCATGGTGTTTATTCAGCATTTTGAAGCAGGAGGTACCCTCCTTGATTTTGATCCTGAAAAGACCAGAGCATTCTTTGAAGAACAATTTCAAAAAACGATAAAACAGGCTAAACAAGGCTAAACATATCAACTCTTAACTATAATGAATATGTTGTATTTACACTTTTAGATAAATCTTAGATAAGCTTTAATTAATCTGCAATGAGCTTTGTTATATAAAGGCAATTCTATTTGACTCTGCAAGGCTTATGATGATAGATGATAGTGACTTTAAAACCGTGAATGGCAGACATTATATAATGTGATGTCTCAAACTGATTGACAATTTTTAAACCAATTTAACAACGAAATTAAATTACGGAGGAAAAGATGACAAAGGTATTTAAAAGTACGTTTTTGAGTTTTCTGATTGGCTTATGTTTATTCGTATTCGTTTCTCCCTCATTGGCGGGTCAGGAGGCACAGACTAAACAGGAGAGTGCTCCAGCAGTTGAAGATAGCTGGATCTCCAATGGACAAGCACTTGGTCCATGGTGGAAGAAAAATTCCCACGGGTTTGAACCAACTCCAGACCCTCTTTTATATCACCTTGAAGGTAGCCTATCATATACCAAATTGAGTGGTAATGTTGATGCAGATGTTCAAAAATATGATGCCGCCCTCTTTCTGAGAAAACACTTTGTTACAAGCACTACTACATGGAGCTCTACCACTAACGACACAGCGTTAAACATGAAAAACAAAAATATTGATGTGCAGAAATATAAATTTAACGAGTTCATAGGTTATGATTTATCAGACAGGTTAACCATCGGCGGTGGTTATATGTGGGAACAGGATAACTCTATCTACCTTGATGCTCGTGATACATTGTTCATTGGTGCAAGTTATTTTTTCTATAAAGCCCCTCCATTTATATTGAAACTTGGTGCATACTACGGATATGAAGATAACTCATATATGGCAGATGATGTTGAAAAAGACTCTAATTACGACAGCAAAACT
>JADGBP010000036.1 GCA_015231395.1 Desulfamplus sp.
ACCGGGCGATACCATACGGGTATTTATCTATACAGATTCAGAGGACAGACCCATTGCAACCACCCTGACACCTACCGCTGTTGTTGGGGATTTTGTATTTCTTGAAGTCAGAGATATTGCTCCGTTCGGGGCATTTTTGGAGTGGGGGCTTGAAAAGGATCTGTTTGTCCCGGGAAATGAGATGACGGTTCCATTTAAAAAAGGCGAGAAACATGTGGTCAAGGTGTGTCTTGACAATGAGAGCGGCAGAGTCTATGCCACAGCAAAAATCGAACTTAATTGCAGCAAATACATGGCAGGAATTGAGGAGGGGATGGCTGTTGATCTGCTGATTTACAATGTGAGCAAACTTGGTTATCAGGCAATAATCAATAATACTCATTGCGGTATGCTTTATGAAAATGAAACTTTTGAGATGCTTTCTGTCGGGGATAAAATCAAAGGTTATATTTTACGAATACGGGAAGATGGCAAAATTGATTTGCGATTGAAAAAGTCCGGGTATGAATCTGTTTCAGAGTCAACCGTTAAAATCCTTGAAGTGCTCAACAGAGAAGGTGGATTTATTGACTGTCATGATAAAAGCTCACCAGAGACTATCAAAAAATGGTTTGCCATGAGCAAAAAAGAGTTCAAACGCTCTATTGGCAATCTTTATAAAGAGAAAAAAATTGAGCTTACGGATAATGGGATTTTGTTGTTGGGGAACCAACGCCCTTTACCGTGAAAACACTACTCATTTTACCGTGAAAACACTACTCATGGCAGGGTTTCTGCCACCCGTAGCATGAAAATGACAATGTGTTTTCACGGTAAAACTATAGTTTTCCAGATAATGAAATTGGCAGAGTAGGGGCAATCCCTTGCGGTTGCCCTGCTTAAAAATTAAGATCCCAAAATATTTTTCTGGAAGTCTATATTAGGCTGGCAATCTACTTTTCTTCCAGTTCACAGGCACACCAGAATTTTTCCATTCTTTTTCTCAATGCCAATCTATAATCTTCCCAGTCAGTAATAATATTGGTTGCAAGTCCCTCTTCAATGGCAGCCTTTGCCACAGCAACTGATTCCCACTCAATCACCCTTGGGTCAAAAGGTTTTGGTACAATGTAATCCTTTCCAAAAACAAACTCTTTTCCATCATAGGCATCTTTCACGATCTGGGGTACAGGTTCTCTGGCAAGTGCTGCCAAAGATTTTGCTGCGGCAAGTTTCATCCCTTCTGAAATTTTCTTTGCCCCGACATCCAGAGCACCTCTGAAGATAAACGGAAAACCAAGAACATTATTAATCTGGTTTGGGAAATCTGACCTGCCGGTAGCCATGATAATATCATTTCGAGTTGCAATGGCAAGATCATAGGTGATTTCAGGGTCAGGGTTTGCCATTGCAAATACAATCGGATCTTTTGCCATGGAGAGAAGCATTTCAGGCGTTACAACATCTTTTTGTGATACACCGACAAATACATCCGAACCTTTCATGGCATCTTCAAGAGTTCTCTTGTCTGTATCCAGAGCAAAAATATCCTTGTATTTGTTCATGCCTTTTGTCCGACCCTTGTAGATAACACCGGTTGAGTCACACATTATAAGATTTTCATATTTTACGCCAAGAGATACAAAAAGCTTTGCACATGAAATTCCGGCAGCACCCGCACCGTTAAATACCACCTTGATTTCTTCAAACTTCTTTCCGGTAATTTCAAGGGCATTGATAAGCCCTGCTGAACTTATGATAGCAGTACCGTGCTGATCATCATGAAACACTGGGATATTGCATATCTCAATAAGGGTCTCTTCAATTTCAAAGCATTCCGGAGCCTTGATATCTTCAAGGTTGATGCCGCCAAAAGTGGGCTCCATGGTTTTTACAATGTCAATTATTTTTTTCGGGTCTTCGGTGTCAAGCTCAATATCAAACACATCTACATCGGCAAATCTTTTGAATAATACTCCCTTTCCTTCCATAACCGGTTTGCTGGCAAGTGCACCAAGATTACCAAGTCCCAAAATAGCTGTTCCATTGGAGACTACGGCAACCAAATTTTGCCGGCTGGTATAAAGTTTTGCACATTCCGGATTTGCGGCAATTTCTTTTACAGGCAGGGCAACACCCGGAGTATATGCCATGGCAAGATCTTTCGCTGTCTGACATGGTTTGGTTGGCATTACCTGAATTTTGCCATAAGTCGGTGTGCAGTGATAGTTGAATACATCCTGTTTGAATTTTTCCATTTTTTAGTTTATCCTTGAGTTAAATATGTACTATTTTTTGTCCGGCATGATTCAATCTTTTCAAGATGTTTATAAAGGATAAAATATCTTAATTCAATAAAATTTAAGTCTTGATAAAATTTAAGCCTTGACCGAGTGTATTTTTCAAAAATAGGGGATAAATCATCTAACCTTGAGACACAACGTGTCTTTTTGGAGTATTATAAAGAATTATGAACAGTTCAGACGACATAAAAAAAACAAGTAGCAAACAAAAAAGCATAAAATATACCTGCAATGAATATAGGGAAGAGATGATTCTGGTCTCTCTCAGACAAAGACTTGCCACTGAAAAACTTTCTTCTGATGAAAAAGATAAACTCATTGAAGAGATTGAAAAGATTGAAAAATCTATGGGATTCTGATTTAGAGAATTTTAAAAATCCTGAATGACCATTTAAAAGTCCTGAATAACCATTTTAAATCCCGAATGGACATTTTAAATCCCGAATGGACATTTTTAAGAGCCGTAACTATCTGATTTTATTTATGACATATTTGAGAGAATCGATTTTTTACGAGACCATTAATTTTTACGAGACCATCAATATATATTAAAATCTACTTTTCAGTCGTTTCTAATATCTGTTCCAACATTCTGGAAAGCTTTGTCCGGATCTCATTATCGGGTTCGATAAATTTACATCCTACATCATAATCCGCAAGTCTGTTTGAACGATTTATACTCACCCAATGTATCTTTGCCTTCTCCTTGAGTGACACCCATTTTTCCTCATTACACTCTTTGCATTGAACGACAACTTCCATATCAATATCTTTGCCTGATTCAAGAGGATTGGATGATAAAAAGCCAAAACCATCGACAGATATATTCTTCAACTGTCCCATGTAATCCTTGTTGTCATAACTGTATTTGAACATTACTTTAACTGAAATTCGTTCCGAGGTTCTCTTCTTATTTTTAAAAAAATCAATCTTCTTATTTTTAAAAATATCAAATAAATTCAGCATATTTGTTGTCCTCCCGTTAGATTTGTGGAATTTTAAATGTGTTGGTTATAATAATCAAATGCCAGATTTCAAGTCAAGGTAAATACACATGATTTGAGTTGACATGGCTCTGTATTTGCAAAAGTAGGGGAATACTTGACACAAGGGGGAGGGGGATACTTGACAAAACATATCTCGTTGAGTTAATCAGGCAGCTTAAATACTCAGATTTGACTTGCAACCTTCATTATCAAATTTTCAATTTTAAATTTTCAATTTTTTTCATTTTTCAGGAGTCACAGTGAAACAACATTTTAGATTAACACTCATTATTCTGTCTATTGTGGTTCTGGGTACCATTGCTTCACTGATTGTAAAAAGCACATGGTTTCTATCTGATGGCGAAATATATCACCTTGGCCTATCAGCCCCGATTGCTGGAGTAGAGTCAGGTATTGGAACTTCCATGGAACGCGGTATTAATATTCTGATGGATCAGGTCAACCGCGAAAAATTGATAAAAGATGTACGCCTTGAGCTTAAAAAATCAGATAGCCAAAATACTACCCAGGGCATTATAAATTCTGCACAAGAGCTTGTAAAAACTGAAAAAATGATTGCGGTGGTCAGCTACATGGGGTTTGATTTAATAGAGTCTGCCGGGGAAATATATGAAAAAAATAATATTCCGGTTATAAACACTGCTTCCACAAAATCTTTATATGAAAAATCTATCAATGCAGCTTCCACAGAATCTGTGCCTGATAAATATAACTGGCTCTACTCAATATCGACTGATTCCGGCAGACAGACAGGTTTTATTGCCAACTATACCCGTAATGTGCTTGGCAATAAAATAATCACTATTATCCATTCTGGTTCTCCAAGTGGAAAAGAGATGGCAGATGCGTTCACTTCGGTTTACGCAAGATTTGGAACCCAGATCCATTATACACATGAATTCAGCCCTGAAAATCCAGTAGAGTCCATTGGTGAGATCATTGCACAAATTAAAGATCTCAAGGATTTGGGAACCATATTCTTTGCCGGTGATGCATCTTCAGCCGCAACTTTTGTGGTTCAGGCAAGGGATGCTGGTATTAAAAATGTGATTGTTGGTACTGACGTTGTTGCAACAGCAGGTTTTACCGGAGCAATCGCAGAGATTGTAAAAGACCGTGAGAAAATCGCCGCATATACTGATGGAATTGTAATGTCAGCACCGCTTCTTTACGATACTGCAGGTGGAGAAGCCCAGCAGTTCAAGAATCTTTATATGGAAAAACACGGCACCGCACCGGACTGGATTGCAGCCTATGCCTATGATGCCGCAAAACTTGCCATACAGGGAATCCTGAATGACAAATCCGATCAAGAACCGTCCATTGAAAATTTTCATTCTACGGTCAACAGCTTTTTAAAATCCTTGACAACTCCTGAACGTGCTCTGGATGGAATTACCGGTAAAACATGGTTTTCTGTTTCGGACAGAGAGCAGAAGCCGGTACAGGTAGGGATTTATAATGGTCACAACATTATTGCCGCACCCACTCAGCTTCAGCCAATTAAAAGCAGCAGCAATGTAAACTATTTTGAGGAGATAAAAAGCGGCAGAGTACTCTATGTCAATGATCGTTTCATGTACAAAACCAATGTAATCTACACAGGTATTGAGGTGCATGAGATTACAGATATTAATCTTGATACCTACAGTGCAGTCCTTGACCTCTCAATATGGTTTCGTTACCGTGGAAAGTTCAATCCGGCAGATGTTGAGTTTTTAAATTCTATTGATGGGCTCAAGCTCACGGAACCTGTTGAAAGTGCTGAAGAAAAAGATATCTCTTTCCGTCTTTACCGTGTAAAAGCCCCTTTCAGCCTTGATTTTCTGGATAAAAAGCTAAGTTATGGCAAGCAGTTGCTGGGACTCTCTTTTCACCATAAAAATCTTAACCGCAACAATGTCATCTATGTTGTCGATATGCTTGGCATGGGTTTTGACAAACAGCAGACCACATTAAGAAGACAGCTAAATGCCAGAAGGGCATTGAATCCCGCTTTGGGATGGAGAATTGATGATGCGTGGTTCTCCCAGCGTATTTTTACTACATCTTCCTTTGGCAGTCCCATGTATGTGGGTTATGGCAGTGCTGATCCCGATTTTTCACGCATTGACTATGGTGTTGTCTTTAGTGAGGACAGAATTGATTTCAGAACCCTTGTGCCAGGAGAATACCTGATTTATATCGGTATATTCGGTTTGGTGGGCAGCCTTGTGGCACGACTCATGGATGCCCGTATGCGGGGATTCTTCTGGCTCACATCTTCATGGATTATTCGGATAGTCTTCTGGCCGCTTCTGCTTCTTTCCTGCGGCAACCTTTCTGTCAATGCCGCCATTAACCATAATCTTTCTGTCCATTATATTCAGAAGCTGATAATGTTCTATGACATGTGCTGGTGGATTATACCGGCTATTCTTATAAATATTGCTCTGGAGCGTTTCCTATGGGTTCCCCTTGAGAACAGGGCTAAACGTAAAGTTCCCAATGTTATAAGAAATTTTGTAGCTGCTGCGGTATATCTATTTGCATTTTTTGCCATTGTCGCGTTTGTGTGGAATCAAAAACTTACAAGCCTTCTTGCCACCAGCGGTCTTTTTACCATGATTATAGGTCTTGCTGTGCAGGGTAATATTTCTAATGTTTTTTCAGGTATCATAATAAACCTTGAACGCCCTTTTTCCATTGGTGACTGGATTAAAATAAATGATATAGACTCTGTAAATGTGGTGGATATGACGTGGCGTACTGTCCGTCTTGAAACTCTTACCAAGCATGTGGTCGCAATTCCTAATGGCAAGGTGGCAGATGCTGTTGTGGTAAACTACTCCAAAGAAAATATCCGTATTGATATTCCAATTCAGATATCAACTCAGTATCCACCAGAAAAAATCCTTAAATATCTTAAAGAAGTTCTTGACAGTATTCCTGACACCACCCTTGTACAACCTGCGGCTCATGCGTTTCTTGGGACAAAATCATTAGGAAACAACTGGATTGCCGAATATGTTGTCCGGGTCTGGGTATCTAACTGGAAAAACCAGTTTGCCATTAAGGGAAAAATCTGGGCTGCGGTATGGAAGAAATTTAGCGAGCATGGGATATTACTGGATCCAGCGGGAGATATTCAGCTGGCAGGTGTTGCAGACAGCCCGCTGTCCATTACCAAGACACCACCGCCAGACGACAGCAAGCCCAACTTGTTTAAAGAGAGTAAAACTAACTTGTTGAAACAATGAAACAAGAATCAAACCCAATTTACAACAACACTTATTTACAACAACACTTATTAATTAGGTAATGCATGCTTTATAAAATTATAAACATCAGTATCATTATTTTATTCTCTATATTCTTTTCGATATCGAATGCTGCGGCAAATTCATCAGCAGGAGCGACATCAGCCCAGCCTAATTCATCAGCAGGAATAACAGCGACATCAGCCCAACCAAATACATCAGCAGGAGCAACTGCAATATCTGGAAATCAGTATTTTCATAATCTTATGAAGCCGATTCTTGAAAGTCATGAACGGATTCAAAGTGCCTTAGCTGGAGTCAAAGCTGCTAAAGAACAGATAAGGGTTAAACTTGGGGCACGTTATCCAGAACTTGAATTGACGATTGAAGCAGGACGGGACGATGAATTAGATAAAATAGATCCTGAGCATTATAATGACACCAAACTTAGGCTGACCCAGCTTTTGTGGGATTTTGGTAAAACCGATGCAGCAGTTGAAAAGGCAAGACTTCAGCTTGCTGAACAGGAGATTAATCTTGAAAAGGCACGCCAGAAGTTGATAGTTGATGCAACCACAGCATATCAGAGGCTTCACAGAGCCCATGTGGTGCTTCAGTTTTCAATTGAATCTGAGGCTAATATCCGCCGTCAAACCGGTCTTGAGGAGATTCGTGTAGCCGAAGGTTTCGGTTACACTACTGATGTTCTTCAGTCCAAATCCCAGTTGGCAGGAGCAATATCAAGACGTCAGAGAAACGAGGGTGAATACAGCATGGCAGAGAGCGGTTATATTGAAATTTTTGGCACTCTGCCGGAAGATGTGTCCCGTATGCAGCCACTTGAACCTTATAAAATGCTCTCTATGCCCAACGATCTTTCGACGGTACTGAAAGTTTCCATGGAAAGCAACCTTGAGCTTCTTCTTGCCAGAAACAAGCAGTCTGTCACGAAAAACGATATTACAATCGAAAAGCATAATGCCATGTTTCCTAACATTGAATTTGCCCTTGAAGGTGATGTGGCAAACAACTACAACCAGACATTTGGCAATACAAAGGATTACAAGGCGAGCATAATCCTTAAAAAAAAGATCAATCTTGGATTGATAGAGAACAATAAAATCAATTCAGCCAAACAGACATTTATCAAAGAACAATATACAGTGGCAGACAAGAAAAAGATGATTGAAAAGACAGCCCGTACTGCATGGCAAAGACTTAAAACCGCAGAAATTACTACACAGACTTTAAACGAGCAGGCAGATCTTACAGCGGCTTTTTTAAAACTTGCCAGAGAGGAGCGGGCACTGGGCAATCGCTCTTTGATGGATATTCTTGCCGGTGAGACAGCCCTTATCAATGCGAAAAGCGACAGCTATGCCGCAAAAATAGATATATCCTTCAGTGTTTTTGCTCTGCTTGAAGTCATGGGAGGTCTGGATCTGGATATGTTCAACGAATACTGGTAAGCACTCATTGCCGGTTTTTTTGCCACCCCATGATTATGAAAACCAAAATATGTTTTCACGGTAAAAGTAAGGATTCCTATGCGTGAACTATTCCGTCGTCTGAAAAATCATCCATTCATCACAATAGAATTGACATTGGCATCTTTTTTCGTCAATTTTTTAGGGCTTGCCTCATCTCTTTATATTATCCAACTACTCAACCGCTACGTCTCCCACGGTGTGGACGCTACGCTCTTCACCCTCACTATCGGAGTTTGTATTGCAATTTTGCTTGAATTCGGATTTCGCAGGGCACGCTCAATTCTTGCCATACATATAGGATCAAAAAGAAATTATGATCTTATGATGGGAACTTTTGGCATCATGACCCATGGCAAAATGAAATATTTAGAACGGATTCCACAGCGTCTCCGACAGGAGATCATCAAGGGAACCAACACGATTGAAGATGCATATAAATCAGCCAATATAACCGCTGTATTTGATCTTCCCTTTGCTTTTATGTTTATCGGGGTTCTGACCTGGTTATCCACGCTTTTGAGTGCCATCACGCTTGTATTCATGCTGCTCATGTTTATTCTTGGAATAATCAGCCGGTATATGGTCAAAAACAATCTCCAGAAAGTGACCGAAGCCTCTGTCAAGGGAAACGGGCTTTTTGGAACAGCAAATCAGGCACTGGATACTGTTCGTCTTTTTGATAAAAAACAGTTCATGGTTACAGAGTGGGGCAAAAATTGCGATGTTTTTCTGGATAAAAGAGCCACGGTATCCGGTCAGCAGGATTTGATCCAGAGTATAACCAGGGGTGCACAATCTCTGATGAGTGTGGCTATTTATGCCGCAGGAGCCATTCTTGCCGTAAAAGGGCAATTGGCAGTAGGCACACTGATTGGTGCGAATATTCTCGCCTCGCGTGCACTTGGCCCTGTTTCCCGTTTTGCACAGCTTGGAGAATCCTTTACCATGGCGGCTCAGGCTCTTGAAAGAATCCAGCAGTTCGGGATGATTGAGATGGAAAGACAAGGCGGTATCGCACTTAAAAGTTATAAGGGACGCATTCAGTTTAAGGATATTTCGTTCAGCCACCCTGGCATGTCTCGCCCTCTGTTTGAAGCCCTTGATCTGGAAATTATGCCCGGTGGAGTTCTGGTAGTTACAGGAGAGAACGGAACCGGCAAAACAACCCTTTGTCGCCTTATCTCGGGTCTGCTGGACGCGGATCGTGGACAGATTCTGGCTGATGGTGTTGATATTCGCCAGTTATCTCCTTCATGGTGGAGATCTCAGCTTACATGCCTGCCTCAGGATGCCCAGTTTCTGCCAGGCTCAATAAGGGATAACCTTGCAGCAGCTACACAGGACAATCGTGCAGCAACCACACAGAACATACGAGATAATCTTGCAGCAAACACACAGGATATACCGGATAAGATTGAAACAACCACACAGGATATACGGGATAATATTGCGGCAACCGCACAGAAAGTTGATGAGCTGGATTTCAGCCGCGTCATCAGAGATGCGGGGTTGTTGAGTTTTATTGACGAAAGCCCTCTGGGGATTGATACACAGATTATCAATAATGGTTCCAATCTTTCGTCAGGTCACCGGAAAAGACTTGCTCTTGCCCGTGCTTTGGCAGTTGGGGGAAAGCTGGTTCTTTTTGACGAACCAACAGAGGGGCTGGATAAAAAAGGGTGTGCCACAATCTACTCCCTGCTGGTAGATCTCTCCAAAAAAGGCTATACCATGATTATTTTTACACAAGATCCCAATATCATCAGAGGGGCCAGCCGTATTTTAGATCTAAACAGCAAGCCTGTACCAAAAATAATAGTCAGTAATGTTCCTGCTGCAAATTCTAATGTTGCTAACACTTCCACTATTGCTAACACTTCCACTATTGCTAACACTTCCATTGTTGCTGACACTCCCATTACCACAGCCAGAAAAACCGAAGGCTAATATCATGTCTGAAACCTCAGTCCATACTGATATTCCAAAGCCACTCGATTTTCCAAAGCCACTCAAATCTTTTCAGGTGCCGGCACATACCAACTTCTTTATTATAATGACAATGCTGATGATCACCGCATTTGCTATATGGTCAGCGTATGGTGAGCTTGATGTTGTTAGCATTGCCACCGGTGAAGTGGTGCCGTCAAGCAGAGTCAAGACAGTTCAACATCTTGAAGGCGGGATTATAAGAGAAATTCTGGTCAGGGAAGGAGAGCGTGTAACAGTCGGCCAATCCCTTGTGATTTTAGAATCCACAAGCAGTACCGCTGATGTGGCTGAACAGAGTATCCATCTTAGATCTCTTGAAGTGACAATTATGCGGTTGAGTGCGGAAATAAAGGGTTCTAACACTCTTGTATTTCCCGAAGAGATAAAAAAATCTGAGCCTGAAATTACCCGCAACGCTTTGGCAATGTTTCAGACACGACAGCAACGTCTTGAGAATCAGATAAAGGTTCAAAAAGAGCTTATAAATCAGTATAAATTTCAGATTGAAGAGATACAGGCTCGCTTGTCAGGCAGTACAAGCATGAGAAGTTTTGTCGAGGAGCAGGTTGGCATAAGCGAACGACTGCTTCAACACAGTCTTTCAAACCGGATGAATCATATTGATTTGCTGAAACAGTTGGCAGATTTGAAGAGTCAGCAGAGGATTGATCAGGCATCGCTTAAAAAAATTGCCGCTTCAATTAAAGAGGCTGAAAGCCGTCTTGCACTTGTTAAGAACACCTTTGTCGAAGAGGCACAAAATGAATTGAGGGAAGTTCAAAGGACGGCTGAAATAATCTATGAAAGACTTCATAAAAATGAGGACAGCCTGAGAAGAACGGTACTAAGATCTTCTGTGGATGGCACTGTGAAGTCTCTTTTTTTCGTTACCATAGGCGGGATTGTGCCTCCCGGAGGTGCTGTAGCAGAGATTGTTCCGGGTGAGGATCGTTTAATTATTGAAGCTAAACTCTCAATTGGAGATATCGGGTATGTCAAGACCGGACAGCCGGTAATGATTCGCCTTACCTCGTCGGACGGTGCAAGGCTTGGGCACATCAACGGAGAAGTGATTCACATAAGCCCTGATTCCACTATATTAAAAGAAGGTCCGCCTTTCTACAAAATCAAGATAACCACGGAACAGGATTACTTTGGTCCTCCTGAAAAACCATACCGCCTTTTCCCCGGAATGCTTATGCAGTGCAGCATTATAACCGGCAGAAGAACCGTTCTTGATTATCTGCTTTCTCCCTTCAT
>JADGBP010000370.1 GCA_015231395.1 Desulfamplus sp.
TGCAAAAATATAACTTGAATTTTGCACAAATGAAATAGGAAGGCTATATACCAGATATTCCAGGGAGCTTTACATCAGGTAAAAGCATTAATGAAGCACTGCAAAATCTTCAAGAAGCTGTAGTTTGTTACTATAATGGAGAAAATACAACTGTTCCTCCTGATGCGTCAAACATTGAAGATGTTATAAACAGACAGGATATTGATGCTGAGGGTGGTTTCTGGTTATTGGCAGATATTGATTTTTCATTTCTTTCAAAAAAGACAGTTCGTGTGAACATAACCATACCTGCATACAAGTTGGCTATTATTGACAGAGCGGCTAAAAAACATGGACTTACAAGGTCTGCGTTTCTTGTTCAAGCTGCGGAAGAAATGTTGTAAAATGATATTAATATTCCGCCATTTATCATCTTTTACGCTGCCAAAGATATTACAGCACAGAAATATTTTTAACTGCTGCGGTTGTTTTACTAATTTAATTGGAGTGATTTAATGACATTAGACTTACCATCTCTTGAAAGCTGGCTTTGGGGTTCTGCTGATATTCTTAGAGGAAGCATTGATAGCAGCGATTTTAAAAACTACATCTTCGGGTTACTATTTTTAAAACGTGCTAATGATGTATTTCAAGAAGAGGTTGATAAAATTGTAGATACAAAAAGTTTAAGTAAAGAAGAAGCTGAAAATGACCCTGACGAGCATCAAATATTTATACCTGAAACTGCAAGATGGCAGAACATCATAGAAAAGACCGAGAATATAGGTGAGTCGATTGACAAGGCTTTAGCTTCTATAGAAGAAGAAAACCCTAAACTTGAAGGTGTTATGACTGCCGTTCACTTTGGTAATAAAGAGGTTTTAAGTGATGCAGTGCTGCAAAGGCTTTTACTCCACTTCAATAAATATTCACTTGGTAATAACGACCTCTACACCCCTGATCTTCTTGGTGATGCTTACGAATATCTTATAAAAATGTGGTAGTGCCTAACATGTAGTGATAGCAAGTTTTGGAGCAATGTTAGAATTATAATGATGAGTTGATGATATTTGATAGAGTAATAGCCAATCCCCCTTTTTCTCAAAACAAGTGGTGGGACGCTGCTGAGGTTGAAGTAAAAACTGATGATAAAGGCAAAGAGACTGCCCCTAATTACAATAAAGTTGTATCTGATTCTTACGGTAGATTCTCTTACGGTATCCCGCCTCGTGGGTATGCTGACCTTGCATTTCTCCAGCACATGATAAGTGTCCTTAAACATGATGGTAAACTTGGTATAGTTCTTCCTCATGGGGTTCTGTTTAGAGGTGGTTCTGAGGGTAAAATAAGAGAGGGGATTCTTAAAGATGATATACTTGAGGCGGTTGTCGGGCTTCCATCCAAGCTCTTTTATAATACCGGCATACCTGCATCAATTCTGATTGTGAACAAGTCCAAGCCCTCAAAACTTAAAAACAGGGTCATTTTTATTGATGCCAGCAAGGACTTTAAAGAGGGCAAGAACCAGAACAGCCTTGAAGATGAGCATGTAAAGAAGGTTGTAGATGCCTATGATGCCGGTACAGACGTTGAGAAGTTCATGCGTATTGTGGATATGAAAGAGATCCAGAAGAATGACTATAACCTTAACATCGCCAGATACATTGACACCAGTGTATTAGAGGAAGAGATTGACCTTGCAGCAACTCTTGAGGAGATAAAAAATATAGAGCTTAAAGAAAAAGAGATTGACGACAAGCTGGCGGGTTATCTTAAAGAGTTGGGGCTGTAGTTATGGAAAATAGAGAAGGATATAAAAAGACTGAGCTTGGGTGGATTCCTGAGGAGTGGGATTCTTTTAGATTAGATAAGTCAGGGATAGAAATTATTGATGGAGATAGAGGCGTTAATTATCCAAAACAGGATGAATTTTTTCATAATGGATTTTGTTTATTCTTAAATGCTAAAAATGTTACTAAGGCTGGCTTTAAATTTGATGAAACCCAATATATATCTAAATCAAAAGATAAGTTATTAAGTAAGGGTAAGCTGCAACGTGATGATATAGTCATAACCACTCGTGGAACTGTTGGTAATATTGCTTGGTTTAATAATGATATTCAATTCAATGAGATACGAATAAACTCTGGAATGGCACTAATAAGACAGCACAAAAGAAATTATGACTCTTTATATCTATACAACTTCCTACGTTCTGATGTCTTTCAAAAACAAGTCAAATTAATATCCTTTGGTAGTGCCCAACCACAACTTACTATTAAAGAAATCAAGCTATTCAACATTATAACTCCACCCCTACCCGAACAACAAAAAATAGCCTCAATCCTCACTACAGTAGATGACAAAATATCATCTATTGAAGCCCAGATACAACAGACCGAACAGTTGAAAAAAGGCTTGATGGCAAAGCTGCTGACTGAGGGGATAGGGCATACTGAGTTTAAGGATACTGAGATTGGGAGGATTCCGAAGGGGTGGGAGGTTGTTAAGTTCGGAACTATAACTAATCTTGGTAAAAGTAAGGTTAATCCAAAAGATAGTGCTAATTGTCAATGTATTGAATTGGAGCATATTGAACAAAAGACTGGGCGATTACTTGGTTATTCTTTTACAGATGACAAAACAAGCATAAAAACAACGTTTAAAAGTGGCGATATATAAAGTGGACCCCCAAGTCAAGACAAAAATCCACTAATTTTAAGCTGCATATTTGCCTTCACTATTAATTGAACGACGACGACAACTTTGTTGATGTTGTAACTTTGTTTTTACTTCCGCTCCATATTCTATGGAGCCTTCCTCATCTGTAGAGCATACCGGAACATCATTTTTATCCACCAGAACCGTATGTGAAAATTTATCCACAATCAACGCCCCGCCTCCTATAGCAGTTCGATACACAACATCAGGTGTTTTATAACCCAGCGACTGATGCGGACGTTCGCCGTTATAGAAGGTAAAATATTCTGCCAGCCCCGATCTTAACTCACCCAT
>JADGBP010000371.1 GCA_015231395.1 Desulfamplus sp.
CCATCTAAAATATCCTTGCGGTTTTTGTCTCCGACATAAATATCAAAATCTCTCAGTACGGTACAAAGGACAATCTTGCAGTGAGTTCTGGTTAAAGCTTTGGCAGCGAATCTAACTGCTGTCTCAGAGCCTTCAGACCCGTCAAGACCGATGAGGATTGAGTGACGGATTTTATTCAATCCAGCCAAAAGCACCGGAGTATTGTAAAGTTTTTCAACGATCTTGGTGGTAGTACTTCCCATGATCATGTGCAGCAGCGTGCCATATCCCCGCCTTCTAATAAGAAGGGCAAAATACCCTTTGCTTGCCTCAGCGATTATGTCACGGGCAACACCTTTTTTTCGCTCCTGAATATTGATGGTGATGGCGTCTGGTTTATAACCCGCAGTGATCAGCATATGCCTTGCTCTTTCCATGAACTCAACAATTGTAAGTCTCCATTGTACTCCCCAACTGTCGAGCTGAACAGCTCCATTTCGACTAAATGGAGTCATCCCCATATCCCAGTAAGATTCTGGGACATCGTTGAAAATGTGGTAGAGGACAATCTCCTTATTGCGAAAAGGCTTAAAATCGTAAAGATATTCAACTGTTTTCATGGATCTTGCAGAACCGTCAAGGGCAACAAGAATTGTATTGCTGTAATCCTTAGCATTATCTTTATTAGCCTCTGCCTGATTGTTGATATGCTCTGTCTGAGTGTTGTTATTATTTTCCTGATTGGCTTCATATTGCATAATATTTACCTCCTATTTTTAAACGTTTCAGCATGACAGTCATATATATGACCAATTGTCTTTTATAATCTGTCATTTTCATAATTAATAATCTGTCTTCTCATGATTATTTGTCTTCTTTAATAATGTTTACAGCAAAGCATATGCCAACCAATATACGGTAATTAGAAGTGGGCAAACATTACTGTAATTGCTTCAGCATAATACTGGTAAGCATTACTACGGTGTCCATATGCTTTACACTATGTAAAAGAGATAGACATAAGCTTTGTCGAGCTGAAGCAATTAAGGAAGAAAAAGTCTCTGATAGTTAATAGGTTAACAATGTAAGAATCTCCATTTTCAATATAAGAGATTTCATTTGCAGTATAAGAGATTTCATTTGCAGTATAAGCGGTTTCATTTGCAGGGTACAAATCTCATTTATACAATATAATTTTTTCGCTTATTGATTATCAAATCAATGCTTTATGATAAATATTATCAAAATAAAGTTAATTAAACAGAAAAAGAAACGATACAGCACTTGTATCTTTTCTGGCATTGAATTTGCTGTGCTATTGCGATAACGGGATAATTTGAAGGATGCTAATCAAGGATGATATGTCGATGCTAATCAGGGAATATATGTAATGAATCAGAATAACAACAGGAGATGAAATATGGATTACACTACAAGACTAACCATGCAATCTCTGAGTAAAAATTACAATGCGATGGTATCATGACAAATCTGCATTCCTTATATATTCTGGTAACTGATTTGAATCACCATGTGCGTAATCTTTTGCAAAGAGAATTAGCAAAATCTGGTCATGTAATCTATACTGCCTGCAATAAAAAGGAAGCACACGAGGCATTATTAAAAATTGATTATTTGGATTTGATTATTCTTGATCCTCAAGTGTCTGAAATATTAGGCGAATCATTTTTAAAACAATTCAGGGAGAAAATGCCGAAGGTTAATATTATTTTTCATACTTTCATTGAATTTTTTCCTGATATTGAGATGAAAGAAGGTATCTGGTTTGTGGAAAAAAATGAGAAGAGTATCTTGTTTTTAAAAAAGATTGTGCATGAGCATGCAAGAAAAATGGGATAAAATTAAGCTCCCCGCCGCAAGGGGCGGGGTATGAACCCAAGCTTCGCAATCAATACATTGCATCGACTTATTGAGAACTTACAATGGAAAATTCTATCTTCTTGAATTATTGAGATAATGTTTCAATATGATATAAAATTTTATTGCAGTGAGGGCATTGAATCAGATAAGTAGATCGACGCACCTCAATGTAAAGCTGAGGAGGAATATTCATAAAGCATCCGCGGCAAAGCTCATCCCGAACCTCAACCACTGCAAGACCTCCGCTTGCCTCAGAGATCTCATTGAATCTGCTTAAAAGATGTTTATTCAATGTCCGGGCAATTTCTTCTCGTTTTACTCTGTGCTCTGCAAGACGTTCGCGGTCTGTCAAGCTTTTATTGTCGATATTTTCTTGTTCAGAACGTATCTGCTGAGTCAACTGAACAAATAGCTGTTCCTGTTCCTTTAGTACTTTTTCTTGAGACTCTTTTTCTTCGAGATGTTTTAGATAAAGGTTTTCAAGAGTCTCTCTTCTTTTCTTGTTATTATCAATCTCCCGTTGAAGCAGTGGATAATCTTTACTGTTTGCCTTTTTTAAATTTGCACTGCTCTTTTCAATACGGTCATCATTGAGTTTTATTTCCAGTTCTGCGTCAAAACAGGCTTTGGCAATAAGATCAAAGTCGCTTTTAAGCTTATTGAGAGCCGATTGAAAATCAGTTAGTTTTGATTCCAGAATAGACTTCTCTTTTTCAACATCATTCAGAAATGATTCAATATGTACTGTTTCTGTTTCGGCTTTTTGAAGTTGAACCAGGATATCAACCTCTGCCTTTGTTATATCAATCATTAAAATTCCTTATTTCTAATGTAATCATATATTACTAAAAAATTACAGGCTGTTATAAATCACAGGCTGTTATAAATCATAGAGCATTATAAAAGGATCTGAATCGGCGTAGAAACCTTCAATTTCCAGACAGATTCCTTTTTTAATGGCAGAGAGTTTTATTTTTTCACAAAGAAGATCTACCGCAATCCTCTCCGAAGCAAAATGCCCAACATCAATCAATCCAAGTCCGGCTTGTTCAATCTCTCTTGCTTCATGGTATTTAATATCGCCGGTTACATATGCATGAGCACCGGATTTTAAAAAAT
>JADGBP010000372.1:0-1681 GCA_015231395.1 Desulfamplus sp.
AAGTTTTATCAACCAAACCAACCTACATCATCAACCGACCCGAAAAGAGTCATCAAAATATCCAGAAACCAAAGATTTATCGCAAAGGTGAATTTCAGCTTCCATCCCTCTCTTTTCTCCGGAATACAAGCAAAAAAACAGAGGTGGATCACCACAGTATTAGAAGAGATGCGGAGTTACTTGAAAAAAAGTTAGGATATTTTGGAATAAAAGGCGAAGTAATGGGAGTCTCACCAGGTCCTGTAATCACAACGTTTGAATACAGACCAGAACCCGGGATAAAAATCAGCAAAATCGTCAATCTTGCCGATGACCTCGCACTTGCCCTGAGTGCCTTCAGTATCCGCATTGTAGCACCAATACCGGGCAAAGATGTTATGGGTATTGAAATACCAAACATCAAAAAGAGTTTGGTTCCGTTTATTGACATTGTAAGCTCAAATGAATTTCTCAACACCAAATCAAAAGTGCCAATCTGCCTTGGCAAAGATATTATTGGCAACCCTGTGGTAGTAGAGCTTGATAAAATGCCCCATCTGCTCATTGCCGGGGCAACCGGAACCGGAAAGAGTGTGGGACTCAATGCCATGATCACCAGTATTCTATACAAATCAACGCCCGAAGAGGTGAAATTCCTGATGGTTGATCCCAAACGCATTGAACTTTCATTCTATAATGATATTCCTCATCTGCTAACGCCCGTCATAACTGACATGAAAAAAGCCACAATTGCCCTTCAGTGGATGGTAAGAGAGATGGATCGCCGTTACGGACTTCTTGCCAAATCTCAAGTAAGACATATTGAACAGTATAACCAGAAAATGAGAAGTATAACTGCAAATCCTCATGGGGAGAACGAAGAATGTGAACAGCTTCCCTTTATTGTAGTCATAATTGATGAGCTGGCAGATCTTATGATGACTGCATCCAGAGATATTGAATTTTCATTAACCCGTCTTGCACAGATGGCAAGAGCTGCGGGAATTCATCTTATCCTTGCCACCCAGAGACCTTCTGTGGATGTTCTGACAGGTATTATAAAGGCAAATTTTCCTACCCGTATCTCATTTCAAGTCTCTTCCAAAACCGACTCAAGAACCATAATTGATTCCAATGGTGCTGAGACTCTGCTTGGCAATGGCGATATGCTATTTGTTCCTCCTGGAACTGCACGACTTACACGGGTTCACGGCACATATCTTTCAGAAGATGAACTCACAGATATCACGTCATTTTTAAAAGCTCAGGGCAAACCTGAATATGTCCTTGACGTTATTACGGAAACAGATGAAGAGCCTCCTCAAGATAGCATGGACGATGATTATGATGATAAATACAATGAAGCTCTGGAATTTGTAGTGGCAACAAAACAAGCATCTATTTCAGGTATTCAGCGGGCACTCAGGGTTGGATATAATCGGGCAGCCAGAATTATTGATATCATGGAAAAACGTGGTATTGTTGGGCCATCAGACGGTGTAAAACCCAGAAGAGTTATTGTAGAAAATATTGAATATTAAGGTCAGTTAAAATGCCCAAAAAAGAAAATACCGATGGTTCATCATTGAAGAATGATGATTCTGCTTTTCTAAATTATTCTGTTCAGATTTCCGTTCCTCGGGTTTCTTCAGTTCAGGCATCTACTCCTCAAACTTCTTCTGCCAAGCCCTCTGTCCCTCTG
>JADGBP010000372.1:1780-2967 GCA_015231395.1 Desulfamplus sp.
TCTGTCCCTCTGATTCCTGATGTTAAGGCATATAATCCAAGGGCTTCTGTTTCCGATGGCATAAATTGCTTTTCAGATGGGCTGGATCCTTTTTCTGATGATCTTCTTTCATATGCCACTGAAGAGAACAAATTCCGATGGTCTGTTTCGTGGTCTGACATTATGATGACCATGTTCATCTTTTTTGCGGTGCTTTATATCTACAAATCTGGAAACAGAGAATTAAAATTCGGACAAGGACCCGGACAGCAGAATATTTCCGATTCAGGCTCAGGGCTAATCATGGAAAAAAATCTTGAACACAAGCCATCTGAAATCTATGATCAAGCACGTAAAGCACTCATAGACAAGTGGGTAAATGAATCGCTTTCTGTAGATCTGATAGGGGATAAAGCCATTAGAATTACTCTTTCAGGCGACCTTTTTTTTGATACTGGCAAAGCTGACCTTAAAACTGAATCTCAATGGGAATTGAAACAGGTGGCAAAAATTTTAAAAGAAAACTCTTTTATTATAAATGTGGTTGGACATACAGACAGCGTTCCCAACCACTCTGCCATGTTCCCGACCAACTGGGAACTCTCAACAGCAAGAGCCTGCGGGGTTGCACGCTTTCTGATAGAAGAAGAGGGTATTGAAGAAAATCGTTTTTTTGTAAGCGGTCATTCATGGCTTCAACCTATTGCTCCCAATACCTCTGCCGAAAATCGTGCACTCAACAGGCGGGTTGAAATCCTTTTGATGAAGGAGATGCCATATCAAGAGTCAAATCCATTATCAACGCCATCACCGACAGCAGTGTCATCATCCACAGCAGCAGGAAACCCTTGAAATTTCATTGTATAGTTTTTCAGACAATGAAATTAAATTGGCAAGAGCACACACACTGTAGGGGGGGCAAAGAGCACTGTAGGTGCAATCCCTTGAGGCTGCCCTTTTGAGATACCAAAATATTTTTTTCAAAATCTATAGATACACGAACAGGAGATAAAAAATCAAAAACGAGCAATACAAAGAGCAACAGCTCAAAGAGACAGACAGAGAATCATTCTGGCAGCACGGACATAAGAATCTTCTGGGACTTATCTTCTGCGTCATTATATTCTGCATCGGGTTTGTTCTTGATGGCAACTTTGGCATGTACATAAATCTGTCTGGCTTTGCGATTGTGCTTGGCGGAACCTTTG
>JADGBP010000373.1 GCA_015231395.1 Desulfamplus sp.
TGGGTATATTTCTACAGTACGAAAGAACGGCTGCAACGTCATCAATGCAATCCAAAATGCCTTTACAGGAAATCCTTTTATTCCCGGTAGCTCCACCTAACTTTATACTATGCCTGAGTAGTTACTAAAAAAGAAAGGTGAGGTCGGAATTGTTCTGGAGGATATTCTCATCAAAGCGGGTTTTAAATATTGTGAATCCACCAGCAATGAAGTGAAATAATTACAACATAATTAGTGTTACTATTATTATAGATAGATTTAGCATTAATAGTAACCGGATCGGACAAAATAATTGTCGCGACCGGACAAAGTAATTGACGTCTGACAATTAAGGCCTCCAGTCCATAATAAGCCCGCTGCCCTGTTGCTGTCCACATTGAATCTGAGTTCTCCATTAAATGTGGTCAGTATGGTCATACCGCTCCACGCTTTAAAAGAGACTCCTGGTGCACTAAAATCGTCTATTTTATAATTTGAAGTGGAATTTGAATTTGAAGGTTCAAAATTAGCTATTGCCGTCTTGTTGCCTGTCATGGTAACTGTAGTTGTTGAGTCATTTCCATAAGCATCTCCAGACCAGCCTGTGAATTTATACCCTGTTTCAGGAGTTGCCGTTAAAATTACAACTTCATTTGAGTCGTAACTCGTTTTGTCAGGATTTTTAGTTACCGTACCATGACTGCTGTTCACGTTAAGGGTAAAAACTTGAGTGGTGCTTGGCCCTTGAATAACCATAACATCTGTTGGACTTCCTGTTGCTCCGGTTGCGGTTATCCGGATGGTAGCCGTTCTGCTTGAAGTTGTTGTATTGGCTGAATAACTGCAAACAATAGTTCCCGAATTGCTGCCAGAGCTGCCAGACTGGATTGAAAGCCAATTACTGCCGGATATTACTGATGCACTCCATGTCATTGTGCCATTGCCAGTGTTGGATACGCTGAATGTGGTTGTTCCTGGCTCATTGCTCACAGTCCTGGTAGACATGTTTATTGATAGAGTTTGTGGCAACGATGATGTGTCAGCAGAAACCTCAGCACGAATCATGCTATTGCCTGGATAGGATGAAGATGGTGAAACCCAATAACCACCATAACCATATTTCCAGAATGTTCGTCCCGCATCGTTGGTTGTATCATATCCTAAGAATTGGGCATAACTCCCCTTGCTGCCAGGTGCTTTAATCCAATACATACTTATAAAAAAATTTCTTTTAATCTCTATATTTTTACCGGAAACATCAATGTCTACCCACTCATTGCCGGTATTTGCCTCTCCATAAATTGATCCATCGTCCAATCTGGTACCAGGATAGTTGCCATTATCAATATCATATATACTTGAGTTTTCGAAAAATAGTTTTTCTTGAAATTGACATATTGGCACTAAATTTGCTTTAAATATTATTTATGTTGATAATTCAACACATTACATCTTCTATTATTGATGGCTTGAATTCTCACTGTATCTTCAAATCTCTTTCTCATCATTTTCGAAAACAGTAAAAGACCGATCTAACCTTCACTATTTTTTGAAGGTCAAATTGTATTACGTAATTAACAGGCTGATATAATTAAATAAATACTATAAAAAGCAATATTTATGCCATTATACTCAAATTAACACAAACTATTTTTCGAAAACTCAAGTATATATAAACACCAAACCTTGTTGAAGGTTCATTCCAACTTGTTATGTAAAACCTGATTTTATTTAATCTGGCAGGATATGATGGAGCGTCAAAACGTACAGCAATCTCACTGCCGTATTGATCTGACCATGGAGATGTGGCACCGTCAGATATTCCGTCGTCATAATAAATTGCATAAAGATGATCGTTGACATTGTCACTAAATGAGTAGTTAGCTGCCATATCAGCATAGACACTTCCACCCAAAAACATCATTCCCATTACAATTACAAACACAACAATAAGTCTTCTCATTAATCACCTCATTTTAAATGTTTTTTATGCCTACTCGCTAAGCTCCTGAATCTTCTTTGTTTCAACTTCATAATCACCTTTTTGTAAAAACAGTCAAATATTTTTTTCAATTCCATCCAGATTCAAATCTCAATCCATCTGGTGCAGGCTTGCCAGATCCATCTCAAAATAGATGCCTGCAGGGTCATCAGGATTGGGAAAGAGATTCATATCAAAACCATACTTTGAGCCTGCATACTTGACGCAATTGAGCTTGAGAGAGAGCGAGTCGGTAAAGGCAAGACATCCCTTTGCAGGAGAGCCTTCATTGATCTTGACAGAGCTTAGATCCATTTTCCATAATAACAAAGACGTTCCGTTCGGGTATGATACTGGATGAAAATTCAATTTAAATCCATAGCTGTCTGAAAGATATCGAGCACATGAGATGGCCATGCTCAAATCCTCATGGAAATTGGGGACAGGTAGATAATGCTTGTTCCCATTTTTGCTTTTTGGGGGTGGTTGTCTTTAATTGTCTGAATCAGGATAGGCAGGATGTAAGGATTTTCAGGATTGGTTTATCCTGTTTTATCCTTTTAATCTTGGGTATCCTGATTCTGAATGTGGTTGTTTACTTAATCTGTTTCTCAAGCTCTTTGAGCATGGCTTTCAGCTCTTCAATGCTCTTAGCTCTCAGCTCTTTTTTGGTTGTGGCTTTACATTTTAAGATTTTTTGCAGTGCTGTTATGCTGCCGATTAGTTCGCCTTTTTGGATTCCTTTTTCTTCACCTTTTTGTATTCCTTTTTGTTCACCTTTTTGCAGTCCTTTTTCCTGCCCTAACATGAACTGTGCATGAAACTCAGGAGGAAAATGGTCTTTAAGAAACATCTCATGTGTGTATGGCATATTAACCCCCTCTAATGAATAGTAGTTATAAAGTTCATTTATGTATGAACTGACTTTTTTAAGCAGCCAGCCATCTTGTTTAAGTCTTTCAGTGCTTTTTACTATCTGCTCTGTTTCTAATTTA
>JADGBP010000374.1 GCA_015231395.1 Desulfamplus sp.
AAGCTGATTTCTGGTTTAACCACTATAGAATGCTTAATATTAGAACACACCAGCCACTTATAAATCATTGGAATCTTTATTATGTTGAGTTGAACAAGTTTTTGAAATGCTTTGAGAAAGCCAACTTCAGCAAAATAGTTGAAAAAACTGAAAGTATAATCTCTTTTAGCAAAGAGCTTGAGATTTGGAGCTATTTTTTAGGAACAATTCAAGATAACTCAAAACCGCTTGAAGCAGTTTTTAACCAAAATAGAGGAATAGAGGAGGTATTTAACATGCTGCAAACCTTTACAAAAGATGATAGATTAAGAGAACAGTATCGCCTCCATGAAGAATTTGTAAAAGTCCAAAGAGGCGAAGAAGCTCGAAAAGAGAAGCTAAAACAGCAGTATAAGATAGCATTACGGGAGCTTGGACAGGAACGAAAGGCTAAAGAGGAAGAACGAAAGGCTAAAGAGATAGCTGTAAGAATAAGCGAGGAAGAACGAAAAGCTAAAGAAGAAGAACGAAAAGCTAAAGAAGAAGAACGAAAAGCTAAAGAAGAAGAACGAAGAGCCAAAGAAAAAGAACGAAAAGCCAAAGAAGCAGCTTTACAAAAAAATGAGGAACTCCAGCGGATATCGGTGTTATCCCTAAAAAAAGCAGGATATTCAAATGAAGAAATTGCAGAGATGCTTAAAATCTCTTTGGCAGAAGTTGAAAATATTAAACACTAAAAAAAGGAGAACCCGCAAAATGTCACAAAGTAAAAGAAGAACTATCCCAATCATCGCAATATGCCTGACTTTACTGGTCTGTTTTACTGTAAACACGCAGATTGCAAATGCAGATCAGATAACAGATGGACAAGACACTACTTCTGACTGCAAATCTTTACCCTCATCAATCAGTGTAGTTGATGCCTCAAGTGATGTTTCAAAAGCCCCTGTAGTTTTCAGCAGCAACACCTTTAATCTCAATTTCACAGCTTACTGCAATCCTGTTGACATCTATTTCGCAATCCTGACTCCTGATAACAAACTCATTTTTACTGATTCAAACGGCAAGCTGACACTTGATTATGAACCATATACTGCTGGAGCAAAGTCCGCGGTAAATAAATCATTTTCTGTTGCTGACTCTGCCCTTGCAACAGAGATTGAGGGCAAATGTGTGCTTTACTGGCTTGTTTCTCCTGCAAATGGCGGGGAAATTTTAAATAGTGTTGAGTCTGGCACTTATGAGCTTGGATTTTATCCAATAGATGGAGCAGACACAAATGCGTTCAAGGTTGTATCTGTTGAAGCTGAAAAAGATGAGCCTTTTGCACCTGTAAAAATCAATATAACAGGCATGGATAAGCAAAGTTTTGATTTTAAAAAAGCTCGTGTATATTTCAATGACATAGAAGTTCCTGTGTATTCTGTTGATGATGATTTGCAAACAGTGCAGGTATTTATTCCTTATGTTTTAGGAGAGGCTGGCGTTAGTTTTTATGATGGTAAACATCTTACTTCAAATAAAATTACAGTAACCATCAATAAAACAATACTTTCCGATACTGAAATAAAGGCTGTAGAATCCAAAGTAATTAATGAATTAGAGACTATGATTGCAGATGTTCAAACACACTCCTCTCAACAAAATCTCTCTGCCGAAAGTAAGAATGCCTATGCTGAAATTGAAAAAGAGATAAACCTGAATCCGTGGCACGCTTTTTGATATATCTTGAAATCATTGGAAAAAATCTATTTGTTACTTCACCTGCGAGGTGAAAGCCAAAATGAAGTTTTCTTAATAATTTCAACACCCCTCAATTTTCATGCCACGGATTCAGGATAAAAGCAATAAAAGGATTAAGTGAAATTTTGTTAAGCGAATTCTTTTCACAGGAGGAGAGAGAACAGTTCGCAGCCGTAATGCTCAACTCTGGTGCAATGAAATTTATTACGCCAAAGTCAAAAAGAGATACAAACAAATTTGCATCATTTTCCCCCTCATTTGTTTATGAACAGATACTTGCTACCCGCAAAGGTATAGAAATAGTCAAAGAAGCAAGATCAACCTTACAATTTGATTTTAAAAGACAATTTGCATCTAAAACATATCCCCCTGTGGCTTTAATACTGAAGATTTTCAATATTTGTGCGGCATTGCAGAATGGGGCCAATTTTCCAGAACCTTCAGTTTTGGAGAGTTTTACGGTTGAACTGAAAGAACCGTCAGAAGGTTTTTATCGCAAGACTATACCTCTTCCGATAATCATATTTAAAGGTAATTTTGTCAGTCTATCACCACGTCTTGCTGCTTTAAGTGCCATGGTTGCTGATATTGCCTATACAATAGGGTCATTTAATAGATTTAAACAAGCTGAATTGGTTAATACAATGTTATCCAAAACTCTGGATGGCTGGGTAAGTGTTTTAATCAAAGAAGCTGTTGATGGTGCGGTTGATGTTGATGCAACAGCACAAAGTATGTTTAATTCTATTAAAAATATCGGCAGCTTGAAAAGATATGATGATGTAGAATTTAATATTAAGAATTTTATTAAGGATTTTAATTCCATTATTGTTAATGTGTCAGATGCAAGTGGAGGAGATGCCATTTTTAATGAATATAACGGAGAAGTGACGCCTTTAAAACCAGGAGTTATGAAATTTAAATTCGGCATTATTGACTCATTAAAGGAAGATGGTGAGCAGTTTGTTGAAAGCGAACTGCTATTTACAATCAAGAACTATCCTGGGCTGTAGAATTAAGCTATCCCAGAGCAAATGCGGTTCCTGACATTTTCTGCCCATGAAAATCATGTTGTTCTAAAGGTTCTTCATTCTGTTTTGAGAATGATATTATTTTAGCTGTTTGTTGCTTTTTGCAGGCTTGATCTTTTTTAAACGCTTCTTTTCTTTTAGCCAGAATAGAATGACCAATTTCTTTAGTAAACTCAATTACTTCTTTGTTTTGAGTTTGC
>JADGBP010000375.1 GCA_015231395.1 Desulfamplus sp.
CCCGTTTATACTCATAATCGGTGTAAGTTATACCTTTGGAATCAGTAAAGGGAGTGCGGGCTTCACTGATCAGTTGTTTGGGAGACTCATCTAAACATACGACCGGATGATTTGGATTATATGGTCGCTCATAAACATCCAGAACCTCTTCCATTGCACAAACAAAATCCGGACCTGCTTCAGGAATGATCCATGATTTTACCTGCCAGGGCTTAAGGATGTTTTTTTTAAAATTTGACGGACACTTTCACAGCTGATTGATTCCACATACTCCAACTCTACCATTTTATCTGCCAGCAATTTCAGAGTCCAACTTTCATGACCAGCAGGAGCTTGAGTACACCGTAAAGAAATCAGATGAGCTTCGACATTTCCATCGAAAATCTTTTCTTTGAAAACCTCACGAGGCTTGCCATATATAGCCAACTTCAAACCATCTTCTACAAAGTTTTTCCGAACCCTTTCAATAGTGCGTGTAGACACATGGTATGTTTTATGGATACGATCATCCTGCCATTGTTTGTCTCCGTCTTCATCCGCGGCAAGGAGAATATATGCACGTTTAACCTGGATAGATTTGGGGCTACGATTTTTTATCAATAAATACAATTCCTGACGCTCTTCATTCGTCAGATTTACACAATATTTCTTTGCCATAGGACTTACCTCATGTGTAGAGTGTTTGATGCTGCAATTATCATAAATGAGATATGCATTAACAGAGACTGATTTTGCAACTATTTTTGGAGTATTTTCACCAGACAGTTAAACCTTGAAGAAGCACTAGGCTGTAGAATTTAGTCAGACCTTATGGGTATTGCTTCCTGACATTTCGTGCCAATGCAGCAATTCTAATTTTGAATAATTAAGCAGAATTAGGTATTTTTAATTGAGTGGACATAAAGTTAATCAGATGCTGCCAGCTGTCAAATAATAGATATTTAGTAAGTGTGTTAAAATCATGAAAGAATCTTTTTCTTGCTGCTGATTTTTGCCTGACAGCTCGATATGTCAAATCAACAAATTCAAGAAAAGTATGAGCTGAGAATGCTAAAATATTGAGTGTAACCATAATTGAGGAGAGATATTTATCTCCATGACCATAATTATGTTCTAAATGATAACCCTTGGTTTTTAGGATATTATTATTTTCATTTTCAACTTTCCATCTTGCTCTTCCTGCCTGGACAATAAAAGGAACAGAGTTGGAATTAAGTTCAAAATCAGTTATAAAACTGTTTTTATAGCTGATTATTCCTGTTGAGGCATTAGTTATTGTTATTTCAACCCAATTGACTTGAAGTGTGTGTTCTCCATCTTTGATAGGCAGTGCATTGCAATATCGGAAGTTGAATAATTCATGAAAACGCCCGTTCCATTTTCTAAAAGAAAGGGTTTTAATATCATTATTTTTCTCAAAAAAGTCCACATATTCATATAAAGTTTTATGAGAGTCTGGTCTGCATACAAGGACAAAATGAAACCCTTTAGAAAGAGCAGGCTTACAGAACGGCTCTCGTGAAAACAGGTCATCACCTAAAATTATTATGTTTTTTTCTGCTGAAAATGCATTACGCCCAATCCATCGTTCAGCAGCATTAAGTTCGCAATCTTGTTTTTCTGCTCCATCCTGCGGGCTTATAAATTCAGGCTCAAGGCAGATAACTTTAGGATTATCTGGAAAAACAATAACAGGGGTTAATTCTACTTTGTTAGATTTCAGATTTATATATTTTTGAAGCATTTTGCATCATTATGCTTTTATGAATATAGCATATTCCATTTTAATTAAGTATAAGATTGACAATGTTGACAACATGCTTTAGTCAATTGAGGTGTAATTAATTTAATCCCTTGTTCAATAGCATCATAAAGAGTATCAACAGTGCGTGCTTTTGCTTTACGTAAATGATTCTTTAATACTGACCAGCAATGTTCAATGGGATTCATTTCAGGTGCATACGGAGGTAAAAATGCTATCGTTGCACCAGTCTGCTCAATAAGCTCGAGAGCTTCAATATCCATATGTATCTGTGAATTATCCATAATTACAACTTTTTGTTTAGATAAATGAGGAACAAGAAAATGTTCTACAAACCATGAGAAAATATAGCTGTTAAAAGTGCCTTCTATACTTATTGCACTAAGAAGCCCTGACTCTGAAACAGCACCAATTGTGTTAATACGCTTACCACGACTTACTGGTTTATAATCGTGAACACGTTCATAAGAAGGAGCTCGTCCATAATTTGTTGCAAGATTCATAACACTGCCTGTTTCATCTATGAAAATTCTATCCTTAGGAGCAAACGATGATATTTGTTTCTTGTAAATATCAAATTTATCCACCCAATTAGGAGATTTCCTCTTTGGGTCGTGAAAAGTTTTTTTTTAAAGTTATTTTGTATTTTCTCAAACCTCTATGCATTGATGAGATTCCTATAGAGCGGGCAAAATGAGCTGTAAATTCTTCACAGAGTTTAGAAAGAGTTAAATCGGGTTTTTGTTTTAGAAGCTGCTTTAAAAAATGTGCTTCTATATCAGTAATTTTGGCTGGATTACCCCCTGTTGTTCTACGTTTAGCAGATAATCCACCTGTAGTTTTATAACGTTTTATAAATCTATAAACCGTATCTTTGCCTACTCCGAATATTTTTGATAATTGAGAAATTGAACCTTGTTTATTCTCATAAGCTTGAACTATTTTATGACGTAAATCAGAAGAATATGCCATTTTAACCCCAAAGACAGCTATTGTTATAAAATTTATTCTAATTTTATTATCTGAACAGCTTATAGCATGATTAGTTCAATTGGAAAATGCTATATTCTGTGCGGTTTGACTCATCAATCCAAATGCGTCCCAAGTAGAATCGGTTATAAATTGCTGTATCCGCTGATAACCATCTCCTTCCATATCAAGCTCTTCATGCAGACGTTCCATGTTTCTTTT
>JADGBP010000376.1 GCA_015231395.1 Desulfamplus sp.
ATAGTAAATCCATCAAAAAAACAGACAACTACAATTCAAAACATTTTTCAAACTACAAATTCAAAACATTTTTCAAACTACAAATTCAAAACATTTTTCAAACTATAAATTAAAAATACAATATTTAATATTTCCCATGGGGTATTTTATGAAAACAGGATGTTATACTGCTATAGCAACACCATTTACAGCTACTGGAGCGTTAGATACTGAGGGGCTTGACCGCCTTGTCAGGTTTCAGATTGAAAACAATATAACCGGCATAATTGTTGCTGGATCTACTGGTGAAAGCCCAACCCTGCAATGGGAAGAACATAACCAGGTGGTTGCTGCTGTTGCTGCTGGAGCAAAAGGGAAATGTCTTTGCATAGCAGGGTCGGGAAGCAACAACACAAAAGAAGCTCTTGGTGCTTCAGAACATGCTGTTAACGCAGGTGCTGATGGAATTCTCATGGTTGATCCATACTACAATGGTCCAAGTTCGCTTGAAATTCGCCGTGAATACTATGAGCCTATAGCAAAAGCCTTTCCTGACACAGAGATAGTTCCATATATAATTCCGGGTAGAACTGGAACCCAGTTATTGCCAGAAGATCTTGCCATCTTGAACAGGGAATTTAAAAATATTACATCTGTAAAAGAGGCTACCGGAAATATTGAAAACATGAGACGGACAAGGGTCTGCTGCAAAGATGATTTCAGGATTTTTTCAGGTGATGACGGCATTTTGTTGCAGATCATGGCTGATCCTGAAATAAAGGCATGTGGCGGTATTTCGGTTATTTCTAATATTGCTCCAAAAGCAATGACCGAGATGGTAAGACTTCAGTCTGAAGGAGATTTAAAGGGTGCTGATGCACTGAACATGGCTCTTCAGCCTCTTTTAGGACTTGTGACTGTAATTACAGAAGAGAAAACTCCTTATGGTATGGTGAAATGCAGGGCAAGAAATCCGCTTGCTCTTAAAACTCTTATGCAGATACTTGGAATGCCTTCAGGTTCATGCAGACCACCTGTAGGCAAGATGACAGAAAAGGGTATTGCTGTGGTGGTGGCAGCGGCAAAAAAAGTACAAAAAGAAAATCCACATATTCTGCAGCCTTTGGCACATTTTTTTGATATTGATATTGATAAAAGGCTTGATAATCCTGAGTTCCTAAAAAATCTTTGGTACAATTACTAAACCAGTTGTGATTGAACAGATTGTTGAATATAGATTTTAAGAAAAATATTTTGGTATCTCAATTTTTAAGAAGGGCAATCGCAAGGGGTTGCCCTTCTTAAATAGATGGAACTATCTGGTTTATGATCAATGACAATCTTACAGTAATTCTTGTGGAACCTCAGGGCCCTCTGAATGTGGGGTCAGTATGTCGGGTCATGATGAATTTTGGGTTTAAAGAGCTCAGGCTGGTCAATCCGTGCACGGACTACAAGTCTGAACAGGCAAGAAAGATGGCACTCAGTGCCCAGCATATGCTCATTGAAGCCAAATTATTTAATACTCTCGAACAGGCTCTGGCAGATTGTCAGGTTGCTTTTGGCACTACCAGGCGGTTTGGGAAATATCGAAAAACTTTTCTCATACCAGAACCTGCCGGAAAGGTAATTGCCGGAACTATTGAGAATAATGTCAAATGTGCCTTAGTGCTTGGGAGGGAAGATAGCGGTCTGAATAGTGACGAACTTGCCCTTTGTCAGCATTTTGTCACCATTCCCACTAATGACTCTTTCCCATCCATGAATCTGTCGCACTCTTTGGGGATATTTCTTTACGAAATCTCTAAAGCAATCAAAAACCTGACAAAGAAGCCAAGCCTTGTCAAAACAGTAAAGCCGAGTCTTGATAAACCACTTTCTAAAACACCAGCCACTATCGAAATCATGGAGCAGATGTACAGCCACATGAAAAAAGCACTTTGTGAGATTGAATTTCTTGATGCTCAAAATCCTGATCATCTCTTAAGAACATTTAGAAGAATATTTGGAAAAGCTGTTCTTATGGACAGAGATGTAAGAATTATAAGAGGATTAATGAGCAAAATTGAATGGGTTAACAGCCAGAGAAAGCAGTTTGATGATTCAGAGAAAGCAGTTTGATGATTCAGAGAAAGCGGTTTGATGATTCAGAGAAAGCGGTTTGATGATGAAGAAGAAAAAGAAAAAAACATGCTGAATCAATCTAACGTAGTAGAAATAACAAGAACTGGAAAACAATAACGATGCTTAAAAAATTCAAATTTATCATATATACAAAACCCTTTATTGCCTTTGTATATTTTTTTATAAGGGCATACAGCATGACCTTCCGTTTTAAGGTAGAGAATGAAGAGCGGTGGCAGAATCATTTGAAAGATGGAAAAACAGTTCTGTTATGTGTATGGCATCAGCAGTTTTTTTCAGCTATACGTCATTTTAAAAGCTATTCTCATTTTCATCCCGGGCTTATGATCAGCCAAAGTCGTGACGGAGAATTAATTGCGGGTGTGGCTAATAGAACCGGATGGCATACAGCAAGGGGGTCATCTTCAAAGGGGGGGAAAGAGGCAATGACAGAGATGATTGAGTATCTTAAGTGCTATCGCGTTGGTGCCCATATTCTTGACGGCCCAAGAGGTCCGATGGGAAAAGTTAAACCCGGCATAATAAAAATGGCAAAAGAGAGCGGAGCTATCCTTGTCCCTTTTTATATATTTGCTGATAAGGCATGGTTTTTCAAGTCATGGGACAGATTCATGCTCCCCAAACCATTTTCCAAAGTAACTCTCTTGTTCGGTGATGACATCTGCTTTGAACCGGCACAGACTCAGGAGCAGTTTGAGGAACAAAGACTGTATCTTGAAAATACCATGAGAGCAAGGCTTCATACTCAGGGATAGCCGGATTCCGACTTTAAGCGGTTGTCGTGAAAATAATACATTCTGGTTTTTATGCTCATCGGTGCCAG
>JADGBP010000377.1 GCA_015231395.1 Desulfamplus sp.
TAATCTGGATGGGCAAGAAAAGAGTTTAATTCAGGAAAAAAGCTTGTTATCTCATTGAGCCAGTTAGACATTAAAGAGGCTGGCACTATCAGCAGATTAGTTTTCGGGGTTTTAGCTCTTCTCAAGTTAAAACTCTCTTTTTCCAAATTACCACTATTTTGTTTGAAATTGTTTCTCTCTTGTTTCAAAATGCTCAAAAATGCAAGCACCTGTATGGTTTTACCAAGCCCCATATCATCAGCCAAACATGCTCCAAATCCTAATGAATCCATAAATTTAAGCCAGTTCAACCCCTTTTGCTGGTATTCCCGAAGTGTTGCCCTAAAACCCTTTGCTGGTTGAATATTGGAAATTTTATGTGGAGATTTCATCTTTTCAATTACAGAGTTCAACCACTCTCCGTTAGATACAGAAATTTCAGAAATATCTATATTCAGATCAAGCACCTTGTCAGGATTAAGTTGAAGCTGCATTGCCTCTCTGATAGTAAGACCATCTTGTTCAAAGTTTTTAATGGCATCATAAGCCTCTATTATCTGCTTAAGTTTGTCATGATCCACAGCTACCCATCTGTTTTTAATAAATGCTAATCCTTCTGACTCATGAAGTATTTGCCTTGCATCCTCTTCAGTAATTTCAATATCTCCAAGTAAAATCTCAGGGTGAAAGTCAAGAATAGCATCAAGTCCTGCTAACGATGGTTTTTTATCTCCCATGTTAATTTTAAGTTTAGCTCCTGATGAGCGTTTTTTCCACCAGTCAGGGATTCTGCAAAGCACTCCTGTTGATTCATACAGAGGAATTTCTCTTAAAAAAAGAAACGCCTCCTCTGAAGTCCAGTGAACAGCACAGAAGAGATCACCTGTTTGAATCAACTCATTTATCAACTCACTCTTTTCAGCCGTTCTGTGAACCTTGGATAAAAGTTGCAGATATTGAACATCATCAAATTCATCTACAGCATTTTTCAATAACCTGTGCATGGGTTTACCATCTGCCCCCATACCAGTAGTATATGTTGCTGTAAATGCAAATGGCCACTCAGGGTGTTTACTCTCCACAAGATGAAAAAAGACCTGTCCTGCAAGATGAATATCAGGATTAAAGGCGGCAAAAAAAGATTCAACAGTTCCATCATGGTTCTTAATCAGGAATGAGAAGACCTTGAGAAGAGAAGCCCAAAGATCAACAAGGTAATCTCTGTTCATATATTCTGCCCCAGTCATTATGGGGATACTATAAATAAAATTGTCTATCTCAACATCGGAAATATTGACATTAACATTATGACGTAAACTTTCCAAAGCAGTCTCTCTGCTCAATTTCTCAACAAACAGTTTTGAAAACCTGATAAAGTAGTTGATAGATGCGGACAAATTTGTGTCAGGAGAGTGAAAACCAAGATAAAAGAGCCACTTTTCCCGATCATTTTCATATAGCTCAAACAGTTTTTTTTGAATATTTACAGCAGTTTCAGAAAACTTGCCGTCAAAAGATGTCCACTCTGGTAAAACAGAGCCATCAGGCATAATGGACAGATTTAATTGAAGATTCATTAGTTTACCATTGCATTAAGAATAACAATATAAATAATATAAATTATGGTATTTATACACTCAATTCATACAATATGATTAGTATGAATTATATTATTTATATAATTAGTTGATATAATATTGTTAGTATAAACGATATTAATTATATGATTAGACCATACAATATAAAGAATATAATTGGTTTATATAATTCATATCTTTCTCCCTGTCTTTAATCTGTCTACTGAATTCAAAACCTTTTCCAAATCCATGTCATTCAGACTATTTAAAAGATAAAGACCAGCCCTCACGATCTCGCTTTTATTAACCATAACACCAACCTTCATACCCTTTTTTTGAATTTCATCAAACAAGGCATGGTCAGAAGGCGGAAAAGTAAAAGCATCTCGAATAGCTTTTTCCTTGACATTATTAACGGTATCCAAGTTATTTATAGCAGAGTTATTTAAAGTTGATTTCTCTTCAAAATGAGTTTCTGCAACCTTGAATTTATCGTCAACCTTTTTTTCCTCTTCTGCCAAAGAGGAGAGTAAACCGCCTTTTATATCTTTCTTTTTTGTAACCATAATGTTTTTACTTTAATATTTTAATTACTTCTTTGGTTAATTGATCAATCTCCTGTATCGCCTCTTTGGCTTTATAACCCAAATCATGCACAATTCCGCCAATTGCCGGAGCTTCAGCATAAACTGTCCGTTTATGGATTTTGGTATTAAACAACTCTATTCCAAAATCTGAAATTATTTCCAACACATCTTTGGTCAGGCGTGTATTGGGATTACATTTATTAATCAAAAGTCGAGACTTTAGACCTATATTTTTTATAACCATCTCGCCTATTAACTTTTTAATTCCAACTGTTCCCCAAATATCAAGAGGATTAGGCTCAACTGGAACAATTGCCAAATCTGCGACTAAAAGAACACTCTCCCCGATTACTGATTGTGCCGTTGGGGGACAGTCAACAATAATGAAATCATAATCATAAATATATTTTCTAAGTTCATTATGTATCTGGTCTGTAGTGTCTCCTATCTCCACAACATCAGCAGGAAAAGGCTTATCACTACTTGCAACCGATGCCCAACGAATTGCACTACCTTGTTCACTGTTGCCATCAGCCACTAAAACTTTTTTCTTTTTATTGGCTATCGCCCCTCCCAACATCATACTTATAGTGGTTTTACCACAACCACCCTTACGATTGATTACAGCAATAATTTTTGCCGTCATTGATTTTATGCTCCAAACTTAATTTAAGCTAAACTATATAAATTATATTAATAAGACAAATAATTTAAACTATACAAACCATATAAACTATTTACATAACTTAAAGCAATACAAATCGCCGTTAATCCATACTTTTTTATACAGCCT
>JADGBP010000378.1 GCA_015231395.1 Desulfamplus sp.
TTCGCTGTAATTATTGCAAGATTGAAAATAGTGTAACTCTTTTTCGATTAAACTCAAATTGTAGAGACGCACGGTCGTGAATCTCTACTGCATTCCTGTTAGATTGAAATTCCTGAGCAAAAAAAAATATAGATAATGGAAAATATATAAAATGAATACAATTGAAAAAACAGACAAATATGTTTTTAATACCTATGGTCGGATTAAAAAAGTTTTTGTCAGGGGCGAAGGCTCCACGTTATGGGATGAAGATGGCAACAAATACACAGATTTTCTTGCGGGCATTGCTGTATGCAGCCTTGGTCACTGCCATCCGGAAGTGACATCTGCAATCACACGTCAGGCTTCAACCCTGGTGCATGTCTCAAATCTCTATTACACTCAACCTCAGGCAGAACTTGCACAGATGCTTGTGGAGAAGAGTTTTGCAGACAGAGTATTTTTTGCAAACTCAGGTGCTGAAGCCAATGAGGCTGCAATAAAACTTGCAAGACGCTATTTTAATCGAGAAGATGGAAATAAGCGTTATAAAATCATCTCCATGAAACAGTCTTTTCATGGCAGAACCATGGCAACCCTTACTGCCACAGGGCAGGATAAGATAAAGCATGGATTTCAGCCGCTGATTGATGGTTTTGTTCATATACCTTTCAATGATATCAACGTGCTTAAAGAGACTGTAGATGAAACGGTTTGTGCAATAATGATGGAGCCGATTCAGGGAGAAGGGGGCGTGATAGCCGCAAATCCGGAATATCTGAGAGCTGTCCGGAAATTATGCGACAAAGAGGGGATTTTGCTGATATTTGATGAAGTACAGACTGGAATGGGACGATGCGGTCACCTGTTTGCTCATGAAATATATGATGTTAGACCAGATATTATGACTTTGGCAAAAGCTCTTGCAAATGGGTTACCCATGGGAGCAATGCTTGCCACGGAAAAGGCTGCCCAGGGTTTTGCAGTAGGAAGTCATGCCACGACATTTGGGGGCACACCTCTTGTTTCATCTGTTGCTATTGCTGTTTTATCCATTATTTCCAGTCCGGAATTTCTGAAAGATTGCAGAGACAAGGGAGACTATTTAAAAAACAGGCTCAACTCTTTGAAAAAAAATCATCCTGAAATCAGGGATGTCAGAGGTGATGGGCTACTTGTGGGTATGGAGCTTGAAATTGAAGCTTCCGAAATAGTGGAAAAATGTCTGAAAAAAGGTTTTATTATTAATGCCATACAGGGTAATATTTTACGTTTTGCACCTCCCCTTATTATAACCCGGGAAGAGATTGATGCATTGGTGGATGTTCTTGACAATGTTTTGTAGCTTGTCCCGATAATTTATCCTGATAATTTACGGTGAAAGTGCATTTATGATTTTTATGAATCGAGTAGCTGGAATCTGGCTATGATTTTTTAGATAGCTGGAATCTGGCTATGATTTTTTAGGATAGCCGAATTCCGGCTATGATTTTTTAAGGAGAATGATTTTGAAGAAAGATTTACTGTCACTGCTTGACCTTGAAGTATCTGATTTTACATATCTGTTCCAGAGAGCTCTTCATCTCAAAAAAAGATTTAATCAGGGAATTGCGGACAGACCGCTGATTGGAAAGAGCCTTGGGCTGATTTTTGATAAAAAATCAACAAGAACCAGAGTTGCTTTTGAAACCGCCATGATTCAGCTTGGCGGAACTCCGATTTATATGAGCACACAAGATACCCAGATATCGCGTAATGAGCCTGCCGAAGATACGGCACGGGTACTTTCCAGATACATTGATGCTCTTGCCATGCGAACTTTTGACCACAGTCTGGTTGAAAAATTTGCTCAATCCTCCACAATTCCAGTTATCAATGCCCTGACAGACTCTTTTCATCCATGCCAGATCCTAAGTGATCTTATGACAGTGATTGAGGTGAAAGGGGGATATGCAGACCAAAAAATTGTCTGGGTTGGAGATGGAAATAATGTTGCAAACTCATGGGTAAATGCTGCCTCGGTGTTGGGTTTTGAACTTGTAGTTGCAACTCCTGACGGTTACGGTATCCCTGATTATGTGAAGGAATCTTCTGCTGCAAGATGCAGTGCCGATTCTGCTTCAAGATACAGTGGCGATAATGCTTCAAGATACAGTGCGGATAATACTGGAAGATGTAGTGCAAACAATACTGTAGGGTATCATGCAGGTGCTGGTACCTCAAAATATCTTGTCGGCAGTGATTCAGGGTATGGTTATGGTGCAAAGGGTATGGGGAAAATTATATTTACCAACGACCCTGTTGAGGCTGTGAAAGACGCAGATGTTGTATATACAGATGTGTGGGCAAGCATGGGGCAGGAAGAGGAAAAATCAAAACGAGAAGCTGCATTCAAGGGGTTTCAGGTTAACCGTCAACTTCTTTCTAATGCAAAGCCTGACGTGATGGTTATGCACTGCCTTCCAGCTCATAGAGGTGAAGAGATTTCCGAGGATGTGCTTGAGTCTCCCGGGGCTGTATTTTGGGATCAGGCTGAAAACAAGCGACATATGCACAAAGCTATACTTGAGACCTTGATTTTGAAAACCAATCTTTCTGGGCAAATAAATAGAAATTAAGTGGATAATAAATAACACAAAAATAGTTCAATAATATCGGATAGTACGGGCTCCTTACCGACTTTATCAAAATTGAGTATAACCAACTGATTTTAATTAATATAAAAAAGGACATTGCAAAAGGATCGATCAAAATAAATAAATATTGTATCCCCCATATTGATATAAATAGTAGCAATATTAAGTATTTAGAATGCCGTTTTGTAGAAGAACGGAAGAGGCATCAAATCAAAGTCCCTTTCTCTACAGCGACCAAAAAATACATATTAATTAAACACTTGATAATACTAATATTTTTTTCAATGTCCTTTTTTTAAAAGACTGTAAGGAGCCCGT
>JADGBP010000379.1 GCA_015231395.1 Desulfamplus sp.
AAAAATCAATTAAGAGGAAAAATCCATTAAATTGAACTTCATAATAATCGAGAGTCAAAACATCATAAAACATTCTTATTAAAAAGGAACAAAAACAATGGAAGCTACTAAAATTGCAAAGCAGATGATCGGATTTCAAAAAACAGTTTTTAACAACACATTTAACGCAATGGCCATTGCACAGGATCAGACAGAGAATATGCTCAACGGTTTTTTGGGACAATTACCATTGGTCACAGAAGATGCAAAAAAACAGATGAAAGAAACTCTTGATTTTACCAAAAAAGCCAGAGATGACTTTAAAAAAGCGGTTGATGATGGTTTTGTGAAATTTGAACAGATGTTTGAGCAAAAATAGATATTTAAGTCATGTTACGCACCACCCTTGATAAATAAGGGCTTTACGTGGTTATCAAAATGCCAGAACCATTGATTTTCCGTATTCACTGCGTAACATCACTATTTAAATAAAAAACATATGTTTGAATAAAAACAGATTTTTGAGTAAAATACAAACAAAAGACATATGTTTGAATAAAAATATTTTCAATTCAGATAATATATGAGGAGCAGAAAAATGGATAATAAAAAAATATTTTCCCAAGTTATTGATTTTCAGAAAAATATGTTTGAAAGCTCATTTGCAATGATAAGCAATATTCAGGATCAAAGTGAGCAGATGTTCAGCAAGGTAATTGATAAAAACCCCCTGATTCCCAATGATACCCTTAAAATATGCACATATTGGATGGATCTCATCAAGAAAAATAGAAAAAATTACAAATCATTTGCTGATACAAATTTCACAAAAGTCAAAGAGCTCCTTAAAATTAATGACCCGAATGATGCGGGTGCCACTAAAGCTGAAACAAGCAGCAATGAGTAAAAAAGTTTGATATAGTTTTCCAGATAATAAATTGGCAAGAGTAAAGACAATCCCTTGCGGTTGCCCTTCTTAAAATTTGAGATACCAAAATATTTTGCTGGAAGTCTATAGAATTAGGATTAAAAATATTATAAAACCATATTAAAATTATAACATCAATCTGACCCAGCCCTCTGCCAGCATACTGATAAATCAAAACAGATGCTGGCTTTTTTTATCAAAGATGTTGGCTTTTTTGTCAAGTAACCTATCTACCTGTTTTTATATTTAAATTGTGGAGAACCATATTCATGAATACCGTTACTGAAAAAAATCATTCTGTTGAAAATATCCCTACAAATTTGCTTTTAAGTTCCGATTTGTTGAATACGTTTCTCAATTCAGATAAATTTAAGTTTTCCAATTCAGATATGTTTAATATCTGTTTAAGAACAGATATGTTTATTGAACACCTTAACGCGTCCAATAATTTGGCTTCCGGCTTTGCAAAATACAATAACGACTTTTTTATTCCTCTATTTACATCCATGGTTTATTTCAGCAATGTTGAATTGTCCGAAATCCATAAAGATTCCCCTTTGGAACTGTGGAATGCCTACACAAAGCTGTTTGACTTTAATATGGAACTATCTTCCAGATATCACTCAGGAAGCTTTGGTGCCTTGAATGATTTTTTTAAAAAAGAGTCAAAAAATTTCATTGACGCTTTTTATAACACTATTTATCAGCGTGACGGTGAAAATCTTAATGTTTTTTTTCGTCGCCAGTTTGACATGATTAACGGTGTTACAAAGCTATTTCCCAAAGCTGTAGAAGATATTGAGCCAGAATATGGATTGCACTTTGAAAGAAATAATCAGCAGCCATTTGCAGAGACAAGCCGTTTTCTGGTCTATCGGATCGAACCGACAGACACCAATGTCAAAATAGATGAAAAAGCCAAACCAGTGCTGATTATCCCTCCATTTGTTCTTGGAAGCAATATTCTTGGTTTTTTGCCCGGAGAAAAAAGAAGTTATGTTCACTGCTTTGCCAATCAAGGGATCCCCACATATATTCGTATAATGAAAGATATCCAAACCACACCTGAATTTCAGGTAATGACAATGGAAGATGATGCAATGGACACCCGTTTTTTCTGTGAAAAAATCATGGAAAGACATGGAAAAAAAGTAACACTTAACGGTTATTGCCAGGGCGGTTACAGTGCTCTCTGCAATATCCTTTCCGGTGAACTTGATTCTGTGGTAGATGCTCTGATAACCTGCGTGGCACCAATGGATGGAACAAGAAGCAAAGGGTTGGGACATATACTCAGCAGTCTTCCGCCAAGATTCAATAATCTCATTTATGGAACAAAAACTCTTCTCAACGGCAACAAGGTTGCTGACGGAAATCTCATGGGTTGGGTTTATAAGCTCAAAAGTATTGAGCACGAAGCTCCGATAGTCTCTTTTTTCCGAGATATGTTCATGGTAGCCAAAGCGGAACAAACATCAGTCAAACTGAGCAAAACCGCACTTGCTCTGAATTACTGGCTCCAGAATGAGAGAACCGATATTCCTCTTGCCATTACCGGAATGAGTTTTGCCTCATACAATATTCCAGTCACAAAGGATGGCACCCTGCCGGTAACCATGTTTGGCAGAGCTCTCAATTTCAAGACCATTGAAGAGAAGAAAATTCCTTGGCTTCTCTGCTATGGCGAGAATGACGATCTTGTTGAGAAAGAGACAGCTCTTGCACCACTGGATTACATAAAAGTTGAGACGACTCCTTTTCCAAAGGGACATGTAGCTATTGCAACATCATGGTCGCATCCTGAATCGTTCTGTGCTCTTCACAAGAGGTTTGGCAAGGATAATCAATATCGAGGACCAGTGCGATTTCAGATGGATCTTAATCAACAACCTCTACCCTGAAGGGATAGCGGTTTCCTTGCCACATCTTATAAAATTACGACATCAAATAAGTGACAACCACTTTTTTTGGTGATATGAAGGGATGCTGAAAAACATTATAATATTTTGACAGCCTAAAA
>JADGBP010000037.1:0-1918 GCA_015231395.1 Desulfamplus sp.
CACAGGGTTGCTATTCATACTACTTGATTGTTTTGCTTTTTGGGCAAGAAGGGTAATTTGTGATGACTCAAATTTTGGAAATTCGATCTCTCGTATGTGCATATGTTGTGCAAGATTATTAATATACTCAATGGTATCGCTATACTCTGCGTGGTTATTTTTTGTCAGTATTCGTGCTATTTCACGATATTTTATGAGTGATGTCAGGGCAGGGTGGGAATCAAGATTCAAATTAGATGGAGAATCAAGATGCAGCAGGGCAGGGCGGGAATCGAGACTTAAAGCAGAGGAATCATCAATGGGCAGGGCATCAGGGTGGAAATCAAGATTTAAAGCAGAAAAATTATCAGTGCGGGAATCAAGAGAGTATTGATAATTATGAAGTTGCTCTTTAGCCGCTTCAATATTGGCGGCTACCACAGGTACAAGCAGGCGGGCACAAATCATGCCGTGTGACATATTGACCATTCCTCCCATGGGACCCGCAATGCCATGCACTGCACCAAGTTTTGCGTTGGCAAGGGCAATACCACTGAACAGGGCGGCAAGACTCATATCTGACCTTGCATCAAGGTTATCAGGCTCTTCATATGCCTTTTTAAATGACTGTGCAACCCTTGCAATCCCCTCTTTGCAGAGAGCATCAGTAATGGGATTTGCAAATATGGAAGTAAAGGATTCAATGAGCTGTGTGAGGGCGTCCATGCCTGTGGATGCAGTAATCTCGGGAGACATGGAAAAAGATAGTTCAGGATCAACTATAGCGATATCAGGATACATTAGAAGACTCCTTAAACTTACCTTTACCTGATGTTCAGGAGAAGCTATTACAGCATTGCATGTAACCTCTGCACCTGTGCCGGATGTAGTTGGAATTGCGATTAAAGGCAATGGTTTTTCCGTCAGAGGAGAGCCTTTGCCAATCACCTCAAGATATTTCATTATATCATCAGTATTTGTAGTCAAGGCGGCAATAGCTTTGCCAGCATCAATAACACTTCCTCCTCCAACGGCAATAATAAAATCACTATCTGTTCTTCTTGCAATTTCAACGCCGTTGACAATTTGATTTATACTTGGTTCGCCTGGCTGTATTATCAATTCGTAGGAAATACCTGAAAGTCTAAGGTTTTGGAGAATGCGGTCTGCTCGGGAGATATCTCTTCCTGTAATTACAAGTGCCTTTCTGTCCGTAGATTTCAGGTTATCCTTGAATTTTAAATTATCCTTGAATTTCAGATTATTCTTGAATTTCAGATTGTCCTTCGAATCCAGTCTCTCCTTTAAGTTAAGACTTTTTTCTTTCCCTGATTTGTTTTTATTTATGCAGGGTAATTGTGAGATATAATCAGAAATATTTCTTGATTTCCCTGACCCGAATATGATGTTTACAGGTGAATAAAATGCAAAGTTCAATGTTCCTCCTGAAATTTAAAGTCATGTTATGAACAATTCAATAGAATTTGAAAAATTCGATTCCTAACCATCATCTTGACGTAACGATCTGATGTGCTATTATCAGCATTTTTAAAAAAAATAAACTATGTTCAGGAGAAATTAAAATGGCAGAGATCTCTGGGGAAAAGATATTTGAGAAAGACCAGTTTCAAAAAGATGAGATTAAGCAAGATGGGTTTGCAGGAGAATTATCTATTGTGCGACAATTATCTGATAATTTTGAAAAGGGAACTTTTGAAAAAACCGAAAAAAGCAACTTTGGGAAAGGTAAATTCGTGAAAGATAAATTTAAAGACCAGGAAGAGGAAGAGCAAGAGGAAAAGAATTTGCAGGATGAGGAGATTCAAAGCAAAAATTTGCAGAATGAGGAGATTCAAAGCAAAAATTTGCAGAATGATGACATTCAAAATGAAAATTTTCAAAATGAAGATTTTGAGAGTGAAGAAAATTTTGCAGATTT
>JADGBP010000037.1:2017-5506 GCA_015231395.1 Desulfamplus sp.
AATGAGGAGATTCAAAGCAAAAATTTGCAGAATGAGGAGATTCAAAGCAAAAATTTGCAGAATGATGACATTCAAAATGAAAATTTTCAAAATGAAGATTTTGAGAGTGAAGAAAATTTTGCAGATTTATTGGACTCCTATGACGCAGAAGAGAGTCATGATATCCGGCAGGGAGATAAAATCAATGGCACTATTATCGCCATAGGTAAAAGCAGTGTCTATGTCAGTACTGGTTCAAAAAGCGACGGTGTAGTAGATAAAGTAGAGCTAATGGATGAAAATGGACACTTGCCTTATAATGTCGGAGATAAGTTAAGTCTCTATGTAGTATCACTTAATGAAAGCGAGGTAATACTTTCCAAAGCACTCTCCGGAGCTGGATACGCATTCATGCTGGAGGAGGCATCTTTAAACCTCACTCCGGTTGAAGGAAAAGTGTCCGGCATTATTAAAGGCGGATTCAGCGTGGACATTATGGGAAAAAGAGCCTTTTGTCCTGTAAGCCAGATGGATGCAAGATATGTTGAAAATCAGGAAGAGTATCTTGGTAAAACTTTGAGCTTTCTCATCACCCGCTTTTCTGAAGGTGGTAAAAATATTGTGGTATCCAGAAGGGATCTTCTGAACAGAGAGATTCAGGAGAGCAGAGAGATATATCTGAAGACAATTTCTGAAGATGATATTGTTCAGGGCAAAGTGATTAAACTCATGCCTTATGGTGCTTTTATCGAGCTTGCTCCGGGAGTCGAAGGTATGGCTCATATTTCCGAATTGAGCTGGTCACGAGTGGAAAAGGCTTCAGATGCACTGGTTCAAGATGAGCTTGTCAATGTAAAAATATTGAAAATTGAAACTAAGGAAGGGGCGGATGCTCCCAAAATTTCTCTTTCTGTCAGACAGACCACCCAAAATCCATGGGATCGTGCAGAACAGACCTTTGCAATAGGAGCACAACTCACCGGAAAAGTTGTGAGACTCGCACCTTTTGGTGCTTTTGTTGAAATTGCCCCGGGCGTAGATGGACTTGTTCACTTAAGTGAAATCAGCCATACAAGAAGAGTCCTGAAAGCAGACGATGTCCTTGAACAGGGACAGATGGTTCAGGTTATTGTCAAGGATATTGACCTTAAAAACAAGCGGATATCACTTAGCATGAAAGATGCTCATGGCGACCCTTGGAATGGTGCACAATCCAAATATCCGACAGGAAGCGTTGTTGAAGGAAAGGTTGAAAAAAGAGAAAAATTTGGTCTTTTCATAAACCTTGAGCCCGGTATTACAGGTCTACTTCCCGGTTCTGTAATGGCAAAAGCATCGGATACTTCAATTTATGACAAACTCAAACCAGGAGATATGGTCAATGTGATGGTGTCTGAAATAAGTGAGGAAAATCGGAGAATAAGCCTTGCTCCTCCTGAAACAAAAGAAGGGAGTGACTGGAAAAAATTTGCAGAAAGTGAGAGTAAAACACAGAGTATTGGGAGTATGGGGGCATTGCTAATGGAGGCTATGAAAAATAAGTAAAGCGGGCAATATAGCGGGCAATATCAATTTTTCCCTCTTCAACTACGGACTAAAATACCGGTGTGAAGAGGGAAAAAAGTTTTGAGCACAATTATCAAAATTTTCGTTTAGTTGAGAAATGTTTGTTGCCATAAAAATGCATTCTGATTTTCATTATTCGGGGTGACCTAATCCGGCTATTAATGTTTAGTCGAAAAGTATTCGTTTAGTCGAGAAGACTTCCGCCTCCTCTTCGTCTTCCACCTGAAAAGCTCCTGCCAATAAACCATCCTGCTATCAAAACACCTGCTCCTGCACAAAACCATTTAATCATTGAGGTTTTCAGCAAATCATCATTTGGTAAAACAATGTTGTCTTCTTCGGAAGAAATTAAAGTGCCATTTTTTTCAATAAGATGTTCTTCTTCTTGAATGTCTTCTTCCACAATGTCTTGATCCTGCATCATATTCTGAATATTGTTTTGACTCGCTGTTTCTTGATTCTCTTCCGACTTTGTTTGATTCTGTTCTCGCTGTTTTTGATTAAGTTCCGGTTTTGTTTGATTAAGTTCCGTCGTCTTTGCGTATGATTGACTCAATTGTGCTTCAAGCTGTTTGTTTTTTTCAATCTGGGCATTTAATGAAGCTTCAAGTGCTTTGATTTTGTTTATATATTCTATCTCTTTTTTGTTTTGCATGGTGTTTGCAAGTTCGTTGTTTTTATTTTCAGAATTTGGATTTTGTTCACTTTCAGAATTTGGAGTCTTTCCTTGAAGACTTTCTAACTTTGCCGTGAGCTGTTCAATAATGATGGTTTTGGGCAATTCACGTGTAATATACTGACTCTCCACCCATCCCATATCTCCTTCTTCTGTTTTCACTTTTAAGAATCTATCAGTAGTTTCAACGATTTCAACTGGAGTATTACTGCGTAATGTTTTGATGGTATTGTATTGTCTGCCTGGTTTCTCCTTAAGACTCAAGATGAGCATGTCAGAGACATAGCCGGTTTCTGCATAAAGAGAAGGTATGGCTATTAAAAAGCATGAAAAGATTAATACCATATAAATAACGCTGTATCGCTGGATTTTTTTGATTTTTTTCATTTTTTTTGAGTCGCCTATTCACTTATGTAATTTTTTTTGAATCACTTATTTGCTTATGTAAAGTCGTTTTTATCTTCTTTTTGCCTTAATAACAGCACTGCAAAAAATTTACAATACCAAAAAATCCCTTGCAAAGGTGTTTAAGTGAGTGTATCACACTTGCCATGATGAAACTTTTATATGAGCGAAAAGAAATAATAAGGTTTTCGCTGAAAATGGTTAAATCCGGTTTGACAACAGGGTCAGGGGGAAACTTAAGTATTTTCAACAGAAGTGAAGGTTTAATTGCTATTACACCCAGCGGAGTTGAATATCAGGAATTGACTCCCGAAAATATTATTCTAATGGATATTCAGGGTAATGTCTGTCTTTCTAATGACTCTGATAATACCGCCAAACTTAAACCATCCAGTGAATCAGGTTTTCATACAGCTCTGTATCAACAAAGAGCTGATATTAATGCTATAGTTCATACACACTCACCATATGCTACCACGTTTGCCTGCCTTAACAGAGAGATTCCTCCGGTTCACTATCTTGTAGCCTTTGCTGGTATTAAAGTTCCTGTTGCACCTTATGCCACCTTTGGCACACAGCAGCTTGCAGATAACATTGTCGTTACAATAAAAGACTATAATGCCATTCTTTTGGCAAATCATGGTCTGGTTGCTGTGGGAAACAATATGCCGCAAGCCTTTAATATTGCTGAAGAGATTGAGTTTGTAGCACGAATCTGTTATCAGGCAGAGTCTATTGGCAGACCCGTTCTGCTGCCAGATAATGAAATGAAAAAGGTTATTGAAAAATTTAAAAACTACGGCTCCGGAAAAAACTGAGATGCTGTAGGGGAAAACATCTCAATCTATGCCATAAGGGAAAAT
>JADGBP010000037.1:5605-7968 GCA_015231395.1 Desulfamplus sp.
GGGAAAACATCTCAATCTATGCCATAAGGGAAAATATCTCAATCTATGCCATAAGAAAAAATGTCGTATTTTATGCCACAATGGAGAACTATTATAATTTATGCTAAAGAAAAAGTATTGCAAGTTAGCCATTCAAAATATTTATAATGGTCTTGTGGAAGGGCTCTCCAATTTCTCCCAACAGAGCAGGGTGGCGTTAATCTATGCCCAGCATCCTTCTGATCAATTACGCATATATGATCCACTAAAGCTTTTAAATGGTCATGGATTGAGACTTAAAGAGATTTATTTTGATGACGAAGCGTGGAGAGATACCTTGTGTATGAGAATATCAAGGCAGTCTCCCGAACATTTTATAACTCTTGATAATCTTCAGTTAGCAGGCATAATCTCTTTTGGAGGCAGTTCTCGATCTTTTTTTTATCAGATGTGGTTTACAGATCACCATCCTGATATGTGTTCTATCTATCCCACTGAGCGATGGCTTGAACATGCCGGATGGCTTATGTCCCAGGATTTTTCAATGGAAAACATCTCAATGGGAACTTCCGGGCATGTGCTGCAAAATCATGCGATTCATGCAATTGAGGATCACATTGTGGATGTGAGAAATCGAATTCTCGGCATTGATGCTAAAATGTTAATAAAACCCATATTGGATACGATTTTAAAGCTGTCAAAAACAAGAGAAGAGGGATATTGGCCAAGGGGACGTCTTGTTTTTGTGGATTCTGAATTTTTGGGGAGTATTCATTTTCTTGCTAAAATTCAGAGACTCGAACGACCATTTACAAGCAATATAAAACATGTGAGAAAGCTTATGCTTTCAGTAGAGTACTCTGACAGAAAACTGATATCTGATGGAAATACCATTATTGGCATCTCTGATTCTCCTGTGCCGGAATATGCTGTTTCAGTTTTTTTCAAAGGAGATTACGGATTTGTAGAGATTGCAGGTGAACCGATATGCAGTTTTTTTGACGGCACGTTTCACTCTACGACAAGAAAAGCCAAACTGGTTGAGCTTGAGGAGTTGCTGCTTGACTTTAATATGGATGCACAACAATCTACTGACCTGTTTCAGGTGGTCTCAAAACTTGTACACACAGCACAAAATAAGCGGCACGGTGGCGGTCTTGTGCTTGATTTCAATGAAAACCCCGTAAATCTGTCAGGACATATCCTTGCCCCTCCGCTTGATCTTCGCAAAGAAGAGTATCTTGACCTTGCATCGTCTCTAATTAAAATTGACGGTGCATTGCATATCATGTCCAACTGCACTCTGGTTGGATTTGGCTGTCTGCTGGACGGGAAATCCATATCTGGAGAAAATATGGCAAGGGGGGCAAGATATAATTCAGCTCTTCGTTTTACAGCAGAGCATAAACAGGTCATTGTGGTTGTTGTCTCTTCTGACAGACCTGTTTCTATTATTTATCACGGTATTGAGCTTAATGCCCATTGTGAATGGTCACCCCTTAAAGGATATCTACATCAATCAGAAACCCTTAGAAAAATATTGTGTTTAGCAGAGGAGATATAAAAATGACACACCACAAAGATCATGAACATCATCATTTGAATCATAAATCTCATGGACATTGTACGCATCATCATAATCACCATCATGGTGGAGATGGGCACTCTCATGGGAGTGAAGAGCATACTCATGTTAGTGAAAAAGAGCACTCTCATTGCAGTGAAAAGCATCCTCATGTTAGTGAAAAAGAGCACTCTCATTGCAGTGAAAAGCATCCTCATGTTAGTGAAGAGCACCCTCATGGCAGTGAAGAACACCCTCAATCTAAACCTTTACAGAGCGAGATGCCTATCAATGAAAAGATTGCCTTATTGTTAAAACACTGGATTGAGCATAATAACAGCCATAAGGATAATTATTTGTCATGGGCAGATAAAGCAGATGAAGGCAAGTTTGGAGAAACGGCAGAGTTTCTGAGACAGGCATCAGAGTTATCTATAAAAATAACTGAAAGTCTTGAAAAGGCATTAACATCACTCCAGAAAGTGCATTGAAATCAATCCAGAAAATGCATTAACATCGCCCCAGAAAGTGCATTGAAATCAATCCAGAAAATGCATTAACATCGCCCCAGAAAATACATGAACAACACACCATAAATTGGGTTGATGTTCAGACAACTGATTACGACCGAGTTTTATTACAAAAATACCAGTTGACACTTCACAAATCAGATAAAACAGTGATTCCGATAAATGAAGTGTCAACAATTTTTAAAAAAAGAGACTACTCACCTCCAGGAAGCAAATACCATCTTCTTCTTGTTTGTGATGCAACAGGCAGTCCCGCTTCAGATAGAATATATAAACAAAATCAAAGCACT
>JADGBP010000037.1:7978-11261 GCA_015231395.1 Desulfamplus sp.
CAGCCTCAGACAAAACAGTTTTTTTACTATTAATGCCTTCGCCATCTGCTTTTCCATCTTTTCTATCCTGTTCCATCTGGTGTGATGCAGCGGCAGCAGTTCTTTCATAGCAGAGCAGCCCACATTTCAAGCACCGTTCCGCCTCGTTCAAGGCAACTTCAGAGGTATATCCCATATAAATTTCCTTACCTCTGGCAGAGCCTTTTTCTTTGTCTGAATCTTGTCCTTTAACAGAGACTGTGCTTCCATTTTTTTTCTCATTGATCGGCATGATATTTCTGGGCATGATCTGAACATTATCAACACAGGTTATTCCCTGCAAAACAGAATGCTTTGTCACTGGCTTATGAATATCATTGATTGGAAGACCATACATCAATTTGTGAATTGTTGCGGCTGCACGTCGTCCTCCATTGATTGCCACAACTGCCGCACTGTAACCGCTCAGTTCATCTTCTGGAGAAAGAAATCCGAGTTCTTTCTTATCAGAAGGCACTTTGTAAATTTCAACCCCTTCCCACTGAACAGGCATGTTTTGATTCATAAAGGAGACATTTTTTGATGAATCGTTATTTGATGAATCGTCATTTACTGATGAAATATTATGTGCAGACATCTTGTTTGCCAAAATATCATTTTCTGAAAAATCCTGAGATGAAATGTCTTGTAACTCAATCTCTTTTTTCATAAAAACAAGCTCTGGAAATCTTCCAGAGCCCAGAATAACAGTTTGGGCATCAATGACAGTTTTTATCCCGGTTGCCAGATCTGTATATTCAATTCTGGTAAGTTTGTCGTTCTCTCCCATCAATTTTGTCAGCCCAGATTCATATATAATATTTGCTCCATTGCTGTTCATAGACGCAAGAGAATTTTCATCAAAAGGGCTCATGTCTTTTGATTTTCTGGATATTACAGTAATGCTGTCCGCACCGATTTCCCGGCATACTTTTACCGCCTCAGATGCCAAAGCACCACCGCCAACAATTACAACATCTTTTCCGCAGGGAATTCTTTTACTCTTCTGGATATCATTTCTTAACAGATCAATCATAAGATATCCCCCTGGAAAAACATTGCCTACTTGAGCGATTTCTCCCCGCGAAAGCCGGCTGTCCCATCCTCCGGTTGAGGTAAAAACCGCTTCATAACCTGAATTAAGAAGAGATGCCACCGTGAAATCAACCCCTGCTTTCATTCCTGTTTTGACATTGACACCAATCTCAAGAATACCCGCAATGTCCCAGTCAAGAACTTCCTGAGAAAGTCTCTCATCTGAAATGGCGATTCTCAGAAGCCCGCCAAGCGTTGAGGTAGCTTCAAAAACGGTTGGCTCATGCCCAAGTCTTGCCGTGAAAAACGCAGTTGAAAGACCTTCAACTCCGCCTCCAATGACTGCCAGTTTCTTGCCGGTTTCAGGTGCTTTATATGGCTGCACGCGTTTGCCCATCTCCATCTCAATATCGCACACAAAGCGTTTCAAGTTGTTTATACCCACAGCCTCGTCAATCAACTGTCTGCGGCATTCGCTTTCGCAAGGTGCAGGGCAGATTCTTCCAATCACCGTAGGGAATGGGTTTCTCTCTTTGATAACCTGTACAGCTCCTGAGTTATCTCCTTTTCTGATACATGCAAGATATTCCCTGATATCAATACCAGTAGGACACGCTCCCTGACACGGAGTAAGACATTTGTCTTCTGTATATTCCCGCATGATTCTCATGGAAACCGACGAAAGACGTATGATATTTTTAGGGCATATTTTCTGACACGCACCGCATCCTGTACATTTTTCTGTATCCACAACCGGCAGTCCATGATCACCCATTGTAAGAGCACCAAAAAGACACGCTTTCACACAGGTACCAAAGCCAAGACAGCCTATGTTGCAATCTTTCATTCCGCCAAACACCATCTTGGCAGCTCTGCAATCATTGATACCGCCATAAAGATACTTGATATCCGCGTCCTTTGTCCCATAATAGCAACCCGGCGAGGCAATTTCTGGCTCTTTTGCATCAAGGCTCAATCCCATGAGTTCTGCAATTGCGATCGCAACATCCTGTCCGGCTGCTACACAAGAGCTTGGTGACGATTTTCCTGCCGCGATTGCTTCTGCATTTGGACCGCAACCCGGAAATCCGCATCCACCACAGTTGGCTCCAGGTAAAACATTGTTTATCGCCTCCACCTTAGGATCCACATAGACATAAAAAATTTTGGATGCAAATGCCAGTGCACCCCCGATTATCAGACCAAGACCTCCCATTAGAAGTACAGATTGTATCATTAAGTGCCCCCATAATATAATTATTTTTAATACATTAAAAAAATTGACATAAGCCTGAATCTTATAAACTTTTGACAAAGAAAAAGTCAAGATATCGTTCAAAATAGAGGCAGATTGATTGACATTATAAAATTTATATTGTAGTGAATCTTCATTTTAAGGAACTGGTTTTAAATAACTTGCCCATTTACCTCAACCCCCCAGCCCCCTCTCCATATTTGGAGAGGGGGAGTTTGGGTAAGTTATTTCGGACTCATTCCTAAATAACCATCAGAATTTTGATCATAAACTGTCAGAATTAGAAAATGTAAGAAGTCGATTCCTGATTTCAAACAAAACAAGTTTGTATTTTTAAGGGGAAAAAGCCATGAAAAAATCTTATTCTTTTGCACAAATACTGATGTTATGTTTTATATTGCCATCTTTTATATTGTCAGCAAATTTAACTTTTTCCCAAGAGTCTGAGTCTGGCACACAAACTCCCGTTACACAGGAGATTAAAGTAGGTGGTTTTAATTTTGAGCCGTTCTACGTGGTTGAAGATGGAAAAGAACCTTCGGGACTTTTAGTTGACTATATCAAAGCTGCCCTAACGAAAAGCAACATGTCATCATATTCTGTAGAAGGCTATCCACCTAAAAGACTTTACATGTATCTCGCAGAAGGAGACGTGGATCTTTGTTTAGGAGTAAAAGGTGTACCTGCTCTTGAAGGGAATGTAATTTACAGCAATGAAAAAATTACTGACATAGATCTTCGGCTTTATTACCGACAGGAAACAATGGTTCTGAAAAGCAAGGAAGAACTGAGGGGTAAAAGAATCCTGACCATAAGGGGATACAGTTACGGTGGATTTATCAAATATCTTGCAAATCCCGAAAACAATATTGTGATGGATGTAACAAATGGGCATGAGCTCGCGTTTAAAAAGCTACAAGCCAAAAGAGCAGACTATGTACTTGACTATAGTTTTCCTTCGGACGAAACATTAAA
>JADGBP010000380.1 GCA_015231395.1 Desulfamplus sp.
AGAGCAGTGGCAATATTCACAAGAGCACTGATAATATTCATAAAGGCGATGATAATACTAACAAAAGCAGTGATAATATTCGCACGAGCGATGATAATTTTCTTCCCGATTCAATTAAAATGACACAATCCCCTTCAAAAGTCTCTCATTCTCTTGCTATCGGTATTGGCATCAATACCGGTGACATGATTGTGGGAAATATGGGTTCTCTTCGCAGATTTGACTATACAGTCTTGGGTGATGAGGTAAACTTGGCATCAAGGCTGGAGGGCGTTACAAAAGCATATGGAGTTCAGATTATTATAAGCGAACAAACTCGAAATGATCTTAATGATGACAAGTTTTTGTTCAGAGAGCTGGATTTCATAAAAGTCAAAGGCAAAGCCAAAGCCATCAGAATATATGAGGTGATATCTGTCCAACCAGCGTCAGAATTGGATAAAACCTGTGTAGAATGGTTTGTTCAAGGACTTGACGCATACAGGGAAGCTTACAAAGAAAACAGATGGGATGATGCAATATCTCTGTTTAAAAAAGCATTGGAGTATAAAAAAGATGATCCCCCTTCAAAGTTATTTATTGATCGCTGCAAGATGTTTAAGCAAAACCCGCCTGTTGAAGATGGAGAAGAGTGGGATGGCGTGTGGGTAATGTCAACCAAGTGATAAACCATCAGAACAACCATCAATATCTACCGTGGGCAAATTTAAAAATATGAAACAAGAAATATTTACCGTAGGCAAATTAAAAAATATGAAACAAAAATCTTTAAAATCAGTCGATATCTTTTGCTTTACAGCCCTTTATGTGTACCTGTTGTGTGCGGTCGTATTTCTATGTTTAACTTTTCCAGCATGGGCTTCTCCAGCAGGGGCAGCCGGAAAAACAGCAGGAAAAAAGATGCCTTTTAGCAAAAATGCTGGAATAATGTTATGCACAGAAAATGGCACGGTTTTATACTCTCAAAATCCTGATATTAAATTTATACCAGCATCTATACTCAAGGTACTTACAAGTCTTGGTGCAATTCACTACCTTGGAGGGGATTACAGATTTAAAACAGATTTTTTTCTTGATAATGAAGCAATAAATAATAAAGCAATAAATAATAAAGCAATAAATCATGATTTATCACGCTCAAACCATTTAGAACATAATCTTAAAAAGACCAATCTTAAGATAAAAGGGTATGGAGATCCGCTCTTTACATCTGAACATATCTCTCAGGCTTGTCATAATCTCAGTAAAGTTTTTAAGTCAATGAACATCTCGGAGCTCGATGATATAATCGTTGATAACACATTTTTCTCTTCTGATATTGAAATTGATGGTAATGCAAACTCGAATAACCCATATGATGCCTTCACAGGGGCGTTGTCTGCCAATTTTAATACAGTTTTCTTTAAATACAGTCGGGAGACGCGCGATTATATAAGTGCAGAACCTCAGACTCCTCTGTTGCCATTTGTTCGTAAAAGAGTGCAAACCTCCGGATTAAAGGAGGGACGAATTATTTTGTCTAAACAGGAGAGCACAATGTATGCCGGTATGCTGATAAAGCATTTTCTTTTACAGGAAGGAATAAGAATCAATGGGGTAGTTACTAAAGGGATAGTGGCTACAGGGGATATAGCTGGAATAAAAGGCAACAGAGAGAAAAAACGTGGTGACAGGCTTGTTTATACATACACATCACCTTATTCTATGGATGAAATAATAAAGAGGCTTTTAAAATATTCAAGCAACTTTATGGCAAATCAACTATTCTTAAGTACAGGTGCAAAAGCTTTTTATCCGCCTGCAACAGTTGAAAAAGGCGTTTCCGCAATTAGAGACTATGCTCGAAAAGTGCCGGGGATTTCAGATGCGGTGTTTGCCGAAGGTTCCGGACTGTCAAGACAGAACAGAATTTCTCCGGCAGCTATGATAAAGGTGCTCCGACACTTTAAAAAACATTATAAGCTCATGCAAATGCAAAATAACAACACGCAAAATAACAATATGCAAAGTAACAACACGCAAATTGACAGAATACAAAATGATAATATGCCAAATGGCATTAGTGAATATTATAAAACAGGGACATTAAATAGCGTAAGAACAAGATGTGGATATTTTGAAACATCCAAGGGTCTATATCCATTTGTTATTATGATTAATGAAGATGGCATGGGGTATGAAAAGATCAGGCAATTTTTGTGGAGAATCGTCTCAGAACATCAGAATGCATTTTCACGGTAAATGTTTAAAAAAAGAGGAGAAACCATGAAGCTTATAGAGGGCATTAAATACAGCGTGGTAAAGGTCGGTAGTAACGATAACTCTTTATCTAAAGGTGATATAATATGGCTGCATGAGGGGAATCTTTATTGTCAGAATGTAGGTGGCTGGGTTGGAGAAAATATCATTGAAAAGATTTTGGACGGTGTCATTTTAGAAGTAGTAATTGAAGAACTGGACTCTGAAATTATAAAGTTGCAACACAGATTAGAGACATTGTTAGCAATAAGAAATATCTCAATGAATTATATGGCTTAAGTTCTTGTTGCTCAGGAATTTAAATCAAACAACAATTGCAGCAAAACTGTTTATATTCTTAATTTGTAAATTCTCAATAACTCGGGTTAAAAAGAAGATATGCTCAAAGTCGACACTTTGTTTTCAGATTTAGAATGTCGATTTTGAGTATTAAATTGAGTATTAAAAACTGTTATTTTCCCGAGCAACAGATATCTCCTCTTTCAACATGCAACATGCAATCCTAATCAACCCATTTCCACTGGATGAAGTCTCCTCATTACAAGTTAAGTTTCCGGGTTGAATAAGTTTATTCATCACACACCCTTCAGGAATATCAAGTTTAAAAAGATCGCTTTCGTTGATTTTAGGGGTTGAAATGATTTTGTCTTTGGAGTTTGGGAT
>JADGBP010000381.1:0-796 GCA_015231395.1 Desulfamplus sp.
TGCAAGATATTGTTATTGAGACCAATATTCAAACGGGTTTAGATAATATGGGTTTTATCTGCGGTGGAAATATACCAGGTATTGCCAATCTTCATTACAGTAAAAAAATGAAGCTGATTCGAAATCTTTCCATGCTGGAATATGATTTTGTCATCTTAGACCTTGGTGCAGGAGCATCCCATAATGTCGTTGATTTTGTTCTTATTTCCCAGACCAGCCTTCTTGTTACAACTCCTGAAGTTCCATCAATACTAAATACATACAGTTTTTTAAAAACATTGGTTTTTAGAAGACTTACAATGGCTTTTAAGGAACTCAATAATCAGCAGCTCATTGATCTTCTTGAAAAAGCAAAAGATGTTGATAATAATCCACATCTAAAAAGAATGTCCGATTTTATAAAAGCAGTTGAAATTCTTAACGGGGGTATTGAGGCATCGGGTTTAATAAAAGAAATTCTTAGATTTCTCAGACCGATTCTATGTCTTAATAGAATACGAACGGTAAGAGATGAAAAGGCATGTGTTGCTGTCCAAAACCTCATGAGGGAATATCTTGGGATTGAGTGCCGCAAAATTCTGCATGTAAATGAAGATAGAAACGTTGGTAATGCCATTGCAAGAATGCGGCCTGTTATTATTGATAGTCCTCTTTCTGTTTTTGCAAGCCAGATAAACGGTATAGCTATGTTTCTAACGGAATAGGGTAAAATTAAACATTGGGATGAAATCTGTTATATCTTTAGCAGTTGGGGTAGTGCAACGGTTCGTGTCATGAGGGGCCACTTGGCACTTAA
>JADGBP010000381.1:914-2903 GCA_015231395.1 Desulfamplus sp.
GCTTGAGCCATTGCTTTTGTTTCTTCAGACACTGCAGGTCTCCCTCCTTTTCTACCCCTTGCCCTTGCAGATTTTAACCCTGCCTGAACCCTCAATGCCATTAAGTTAAGGCTGAAAGTATGATAATATGATATAAATTATAGTAAATATCATAAATTAAAGGAGTATAAAAATGAAAAAAAAGCCATTGAAGAGAGCAGAAACTTATTGAGCAGCAAAGAATTTAAAGAAGATCACCGTTCTGGGAAAAAGTTTTTTAAGCGTGATCGAGTATTAACATTTTATAGATTAACCCTGTTGATTTTACAAAAGAGTGTAAAATCAACGCAGCTTATACTGAATGAATTCACATCGTTGTTTGATATAAAACCAGTAACGAATAGTGCATTTACTCAAGCCGGATGCCATTTATTACACACAGCGTTTATAGAATTAAATAAGAAGGCAATAGTAGATGTATTATATGGAGAAGAAGGATATAAGAAATATAAAGATAAATACCGTCTTGTATCAATAGACGGTTCAAAAGTTATACTGCCTTATGAAAAAGATATAATCAGAGAGTTTGGTGCAATAAGTTATACCAATGGTAAAGATAGTGAAATATTAGGTTCAAAGCCTCAAGCCACAGCATCTGTAATGTATGATGTGTTGAACAATATAGCAATAGACAGCATATCAGGGTATTCCAAGGCTTATGAAGTAGATTTAGCAGAAGAACATTTATCATATGCTGCTGGCAGTAATGATTTAGTGCTGTTGGACCGTAATTATACATCATACCGTTTTCTTTCATATATGAAAATGAGAGGAATAGATTTTGTAAGCAGATGTTCGCGCAAATCTTTTAAAGCCGCCCAAGAAATGTTTGAAGGAAAAGGCAAAGATAGCCAAATAGAGACACTATTTCCATCTAATAGTAAAGAAGCAAAAGAATTAGGATTACCAGCAGAGCTAAAAGTAAGATTTGTGAGATTGAAACTTGATACAGGCGAGACAGAGATATTGGTAACATCTTTGATGGATGAAGATTTATATATTACCCAAGATTTCAAAGAGTTGTATAATTTGCGTTGGAGTATAGAAACATTTTATGCAACATTAAAAACAAGATTAACACTTGAAAATTTCACAGGTAAGTCAGCAGAATCAGTAAAACAAGATTTTTATGCTGCGATATATATAACGGGTTTAGAATCTATTCTGACAAGCGGTGTTAACAAAGAATTGGAAGAAAAAATATGTAACCCTGATATAAAAAAGAGAGCCAAAAATAGGCAGAAAGTAAATAAAGCGGTTTCGTTCAATGCAATAAAAAATAATGTTTTTGATCTGCTTTATTCTGAAACCGATATTAATACACTTGTTGATAAATTAGAGGCTCTTTTTAGAATGAACCCTAATTGTGTAAGAAAAAAGCCTAAGCAGAAGCGTAAAAAAGTATCATTAACTAAAATAATTAATTATCATAAGCGAGTTAAAAAAGTATGTTACTAATCAATATTGATTCGCTTAACTTAATGGCATTGGCCTGAACCCTCTCCCGAATCAAGTCCCGTTCAAACTCTGCCAACGCACCAAATAGATGAAAGAAGAGCCTCCCACCAGCAGATGTAGTGTCAATATTTTCAGTGATAGAGCGAAATCCAACCCCGAACTCTTCAAGCTGTTTGATAGTATCAATCAAGTGAGACATCGAGCGTCCCATCCGATCAAGTTTCCACACGACAAGGGTATCTCCTTCACGACAGTAGTGAATGGCGTCATCCAGTCCTGGACGTATATTTTTTGCTCCACTCGCAACATCGGAGAATATTTTTGCACAACCTTCAGCAGTAAGAGCATCTGTTTTGAAGGTCTGGAGTCTGTCTCAACATCAATAGATTTAAATACTTTGAAAAGTGATCCAGGAAGGATTGGTCTTGACAGTGTTTTGAAAGAAACAGCTAAATTTTCAGTCTTAAATCTGATTGAATTGCCAGAATCAAT
>JADGBP010000382.1 GCA_015231395.1 Desulfamplus sp.
TAGTAATATATGATTACATTAGAAATAAGGAATTTTAATGATTGATATAACAAAGGCAGAGGTTGATATCCTGGTTCAACTTCAAAAAGCCGAAACAGAAACAGTACATATTGAATCATTTCTGAATAAGATCAAGAAACTGAAGTCCCCTGTTGGTATATTTTTTTGCAATACTGACCACCAAGCGAAGATTTGCTCTTACCAGTTCGCTTTTGGCATCTTTTGCCTGCATTCTTCCGCGATCAATACCTTTTACAATCTTCTTAAGTGAAGAGATATCGCCTTTGAGTAACTCTTTTTTCTGCTTGATTTGTTCCAGAATAATACCAATATCTTTACACAAAAGATGTGCACGTTCTTCAGTCAGTTCCGAATGCTTCATTGCCCATTTAACAAAAACATCTGGATTGGCAAGTTCGATACACATATCCTCTTTTCTTGCCTTGAAGGTTGCGGCACATCTTTTTATAAGGTTCTCCATAACATCAAACCATTTGATATTATTTCTGATCTCTTTTTCAATTTCATCTATGATGCTGTTTTCAATACGCCACACCTTCAGCAGATCATAAATTTCCTCATTATTACTCCGTATATCGTTTTTTAACTTGCGAACATGAGCAGGATCAATATCTGAGCTGAAAATTTCAACCCTTTTTTCCTGATTTTTCATATGTACTGCATGAATATCCGCAAGGGTTTTTAAAACTTTTTCCCGTTTCTCTGTCTCATCTACAAGCCCTTCTCCTTCATCAACATCTCTTAGAAACTGTTTAAGAGGCATTTTTTTTGCCTCAATCTTGCTTCCTCGTAAAAGAAGAGCCTTTACAGCAAGGGGACTTGCCAGCATTGACTTTAGTATTTCATGTTCACCGACTTCAATTTTCTTGGCGATTTCTATTTCACCTTCACGACTGAGCAAAGTAACCATGCCCATTTCACGAAGATACATTTTGACAGGGTCTGTTACTGTGCCAAATTCCATGTCAGCATCACTTGCTTTGCCTGCAATCAGATTCCGTTTTACTTTTCGAATTTTCACATCTTTATCATCCCACCGATCAATGTCTGTGTCGTCCGTTGAAATTGATTCATCTTCAGATATCATATGTCCTCTTCCGTCATCCATATCTCTTTTATACGAATCGCTTAAAGGTTTATATGACTCTTTTACAGGTTTATATTGTTCCTTAACAGGCTTGCTTCGGTCGTTACAGCTCTTGGTTTGTTCATTTACAGATTTACAAGCGTAATGTGATGTTTTAACATTCTCAAATTCAGTCTTATCATTCTGAATTTCAGTCTTATCATTCTGAATTTCAGTCTTATCATTTTGAATTTCAATCTTATCATTCTGAATTTCAGTCTTATCATTTTGAATTTCAGTCTTATCATTCTCAAATAAGGGCTTTGTAATCCTGTTTTTTTCCTGTTTCTTCTCCATATTGACAAGTTTGATCCCCAGAGTACTAAAACTCATCAGGATATTATCAAGCTGATCAGAAGATTTTATATTATCAGGAATGGCTTCATTAATTTCGGCATAAGAGAGAAATCCCTCTTTTTTCCCCTTTTCAATCAAATCCCCCATTTTTTTCCTTAAAAACACGTTCCCTCTGGATTCAAACGAGTCTGTTGCCATAAAAAATGTCTCCCAAAGGCTCTCTGTTATTCATAACCCCGTAATTGTCGAATCTCTATTTGTCTCTGTCGTAACAGTTCCAAAGTAAGATCCATATCACTGTCATATTTTGTTTTTATATCCTGTTCGCTATTTTTTTCTACCTTTATTGCATGTTCAATTTTTCGGATTTCATGGGTAAGGGTGCTCTCATTCCTTTTCCTTACATGAATAACTCTTTTAATAATAAAAAGCGATTTTTCCAGAACGTCTTCAACATCTGCAACTTCCATCATTGCAAGAGAAGCAATCAGTTCTTTGTCTGCATCATTTGGGACTGCTCTTATCACATCTCCAACAAGCCCTGTGTAATCAACATATGGTCCTTTGTCTTTGTTATTACTGTCATTTAAATTGCTGGTATGTGAGTTGCTTTTATGTGAATGCAAATTTTTGTTATTTGAATTACTGCAGTAAGATACGTCTGCAATATTCAGTATAAGCCTGCCAATAACTTTGAGTCTGGAAGAATAGAAAGATTCAAGTACCTCTGATTTTTTAATTTCATCAATTATTTCAGGAAACTGAAGCATCATTGAAAGTATTTGCAACTCTCTTGGTTCAGACTCTCCGGTACAACTTTTGAATCCGTTGTCAATGATGTTCGGTTTGTTATTATTTCCATGCATTACAGCAATTGTCTGATTATCTGTAAAATTCGTATTTTTAATCTGTGATGCGGATATTGTCTGCGATGCGACAACCGTCTGCCTTATCTTTTCAAGAACTGTGCCTTCATCAATTCCCAGAAGATGTGCTGTCTCTCTGATATAAAGAGATCTTGCCGTACGGTTCTGTATCGCTGCAAGATGAACTTTAATTTCTTCGAGAATTGCTACTTTACCTTCAATGGAGAGCCCATGTTTTTTGACAGCCATTTCGGTTAAAAATTCAATGACAGACATAGCTTTCATGGCAGCTAATTCAAATGCTTCTGCTCCATATTCTCTGACAAAAGAATCAGGATCCTGTCCACGAGGAAGGACAATGACATACAGTTCAACTCCCTCTTTAACAAATAGATCTACACTCCTTTTAGCGGCATTAATGCCGGCATCATCAGAATCAAACACCAGAAAAATCTTTGATGCATATCCCTTGAGCATACGAACATGCTCCATTGTCAATGCAGTACCTAATGTGGCTACACAATTTTTTATCCCATTTTGATAAAGCGAGAT
>JADGBP010000383.1 GCA_015231395.1 Desulfamplus sp.
AAGTTATTTTCTCATTTTTATCCGATATCAGACGAGCACGGCTTTTACCAAAAGACATGGCCTTGCCGCCGCCCCCACCTTGCATCTGACGCATGAAAAATATCCATACACCAATTAGCACAATCATTGGAAGCCATGATATGACAATGGACATGAACAATGAAGATTCTGTGGGAGGCTTTGCCTTGATAGAGACACCGTGGGTTCTGAGCATTTTTATCAGATCCACATCCCCCGGTGTAAAGGATTTATAGCGTGTTCCATTAGTATCTGTAAAATAAAGATCCTGACCCTGAAGAACTACACTCTGAACACGATCAGCCTCAACCATAGCAAGGAATTCAGAATATCCCAAAGCACTTTCCGGCACCTGTTGCTGATTAAATATATTGTACAGCATGACCATCATTAAAATGATAACCAGCCACAGGGATAAGTTTTTATAAAATTGATTCAATAGTCTTTCCTCTCTCGATTTTTTCTCATAGTTAAAATTTTTGTCTGCACTTCATTCGAAATGATTTTTAATATTAAGCATCATTTTTAATCCGGCAATAAAAATTATTTTAATAGACTTCCTGCAAAACTGGAGTTTGACCCTTGATTTTACTGGATGAAAATTGAGTCTTGCAGGAGGTCTTCTTGCAGGAGGTCTAATGATCAAAAAGATATCCCACAGATCTTCGGCTTTTAAAATATACCGGTTTTCTGGGATTTTTTTCAAAATATTTTCTCAGTCGAACCATAAAGTTATCAAGTGTCCGTGTTGTAATATCGCCTGAATATCCCCATCCCGCTTCAAGAATTTTTTGTCGTGAAACCGGTCTGCCGCGGTTGGCAATTAAAATTTTAAGTAGCTTGATCTCCTGTTCAGTCAATACAATTCTACCTGCATGGCAATGTGCCTGACCGGTTATAAAATCAATATGATTACCACCAAAAAAATAAGAATTCTCTTTATGCTGGTTCTCATTTATATCCTGATTTCCATCTGTTTTCGACATATGGCTATTTGTATCTGCTTTTTCAATTGCTTCTGCCATATTATTATTTGTGCCTGCGTTTGCTTTTACTATATTATTATTTATATCTGCTTTTACATCTAAAGGTTTATCATACCAAGATGTTCGGGTAATGAGTCTTTGAACCCTAAGCATAAATTCATCAAGATCAAAAGGTTTTGCCAAATAATCGTCAACTCCGCAACGAAGTCCATGAACTTTGTCCTCAACACTGCTCTTGGCAGAAAGGATGAGAACGGGAAGTTTTTCGTCCTCTATCCGGATAGCCCGTAATACTGAAAAGCCATCAATTATTGGAAGCATCACATCTAATACAATCAAATCTGGATGCCATGTTTTCCACATATCAATACCAGTCACTCCGTCAGATGCAATTTCAACAGCGTATCCTTGAATTAAAAGGTTTAATTTAATCCCTTCGGCAATATGCAATTCATCTTCTACTACCAAGATACGCTTTTTCTCAGCATTTTCCATAGATTCTTTCCTCTGATATCGCCCAAAACCTCTCGAGGAAGAGAGAGTGTAAACACAGATCCCCTCCCTTTACCTTCGCTCCTGGCAGCGACATTCCACCCATGTATTTTTGCAATACTGAACACTAAATATAGTCCAAGTCCACTTCCTTTTACATCTGAAACACTGACTGACCCTGCTTGGTAGAATTTTCTGAATATTTTTTTAAGTTCATGCTTTTCAATACCAATACCATTATCTGCAAAATCAACTAAAAGCCTCTGCCTTGAAGGTCGGAATAGAATGGAAACATAAGGGTTTTCAGATGTATTATATTTTACAGCATTAGACAAAATATTCATAAGAAGCATTTCAAAAAGCAGTATATTGACGGGATACGTCCATTTGCTGCCAGGATTATGAATCATAATATCACAATTACGGAAAAGATTTTTATTTTTTTCACAGAATTTTTCAATAAGTCCAACAAGATCCTGATGAGTCAAGTCCGCACCATAGGTGCGACTTTCAATTCTTGCAAGATTTAATATGCTGTTGATATTTTCAATTAACCTTCTCACATCAATTAACATGTATTCACTGTATTTTCTGATATCTTCAGGTTCAAGAGGATGGCGGAGAAATGTTTCAAGATAAATCTTGAGGGATGTAACAGGCGTCTTGAGTTCATGTGTAAAATTATATATAAAATTATGCTGAAGTCGAAAAAGCCGCAGAGTTCGTTGGTAATAGATAAAGGCAAGGAGTATCCCAGCAAGGACAACCGTAACAAGAAGAGTAAGAACAAGAATAGTCATACCTGTTCTTGAAGGAAAAATCTGACCTGGATCAATATTGAATTTTTGAATAATTACTTGAAGGGTCGCTGTTATCTCCATATACCAGTATATTGTCAGAACTAAGGCAGTTGCCAATGAGAGAATAGAGCAGGCAAAAATAAAAACTGGATGGAGATACCATCTTGATGAATTATGTATATTAAACATCCTGAATTTTAAAATATCTCTGAAAAACAAAAAAAGCCTTGGAAAAGGTTTCCAAAGGCCTACAAAAAAAGCCTTGGAAAAATACTTCCAAAGGCCTGACATAAAATTTATTTAAATCAAACAGCAATTGTGGCTCCCCAGCACGGATTTGAACCGCGGACAAAGTGGTTAACAGCCACTTGCTCTGCCGACTGAGCTACTGGGGAACAGAATCTTTATAAAATTTGATGATGTTAAGTAAAAATAAAAAATAAAAATAAAAAATTAAATACAACTACCATCAGCATCTCAAAAGACGTGATGTTTATATATCAATCTAAAATGTATTGTCAAGAAAATTATATCAAAAAAATTGACTTTAACAAATACAGT
>JADGBP010000384.1 GCA_015231395.1 Desulfamplus sp.
TACTTCAGGGAGATATCATAGCAACCATGTATATTATGGGAAATTTATTTAAGGCAGTTGCTGTAGTTTTAGATTACACATTAAGTATATTCATGTGGATTATTATTGCGCGGGCTGTTCTTTCATGCGTCAGATGCAAGGTGGGGGCGGCGGAAAAGCCATGTCTTTTGGTAAAAGCCGTGCTCGCCTGATATCGGATAAAAATGAAAAAATAACTTTTGATAATGTGGCTGGAATTGATGAGGCAAAAGAAGAGTTGACTGAAATTGTCGATTTTCTCAAAGAACCCAAGAAATTTACACGCCTTGGCGGTCGCATACCCAAAGGAGTTCTGCTTGTGGGCTCCCCGGGTACTGGTAAAACTCTTTTGTCACGGGCAGTGGCAGGAGAAGCCGGTGTGCCTTTTTTCACTATAAGTGGATCGGATTTTGTTGAGATGTTTGTAGGGGTAGGAGCGTCCAGAGTTCGTGACCTTTTTGCCCAGGGGAAGAAAAACGCCCCCTGCATTATATTCATTGATGAAATTGATGCTGTGGGAAGGCAGCGTGGGGCAGGTATGGGCGGTGGGCATGACGAGCGTGAACAGACACTCAATCAGCTTCTTGTGGAGATGGACGGCTTTGAATCCAATGAGGGTGTTATTCTGATGGCAGCCACCAACAGACCAGATGTGCTTGATCCAGCCCTTCTGAGACCCGGAAGATTTGACCGGCAGGTAATGGTTGATTTGCCGGATATCAAGGGCAGAATCGGCATTTTAAAGGTTCACATGAAAAAAACACCTTTGGATAAGGATGTAAATGTAGTGACTCTTGCCAAAGGAACCCCTGGTTTTTCTGGAGCAGATCTTGAAAATCTTGTCAATGAAGCGGCTCTGCTTGCGGCAAAAAGAAATCATGAAAAATTGAATATGATGGATTTTGAAGATTCCAAAGACAAGGTTTATATGGGTCTTGAAAGAAAATCCAAAGTTATACGTGACGAGGAAAAAAGAACCACTGCATACCATGAAGCTGGTCATGCTTTAGTTGCAAGGTTGATTCCCGGAACTGATGCAGTTAACAAGATTACTATTATTCCCAGAGGCAGGGCAGCAGGCGTTACATGGTTTTTGCCCGAAGAGAGTGGATTCAAGTATAAGGATCAATTAGAGGGAGACCTCTCAGTAGCATTTGGAGGTCGAGTTGCTGAAGAGTTGATTTTCAACCGCATAAGCACTGGTGCTTCCAATGATATCAAACAGGCAACTTCAATGGCCAACCGTATGGTTCGATCATGGGGCATGAGTGATGAACTCGGTCCGCTTGCCTATAATCCTGGTGACGAGCATATCTTCATTGGAAGAGATATAGGTCATCCTCGTGAATATTCTGAAGATACTGCCAGAAAAATTGATGCTGAAGTCTCCAGCATTATCAAACGCAATTACAATATTGCAAAAAAGGTACTTTCTGAGCATGTCGAGATTCTTCATAAACTTGCGGCACTGCTTTTAGAGAAAGAGACTGTTATGGGCAAAGAGCTGGACGAACTTATCAAATCAATGAAACCAGAGTTTGATCCACCCGAGCCTTCCAACGTGTTTGATGATGAGATGCTTCATGCCATTGCTGAGGATGCTGATAAAAAATATGGCAATAATGGAAATGATAAGGATATGCATGAACGGAACTCAAATGAGCATGAACAGAAGAACAAAAGCAATAAAAATCAAAATGGAAAGAAAAATGGAAAACTTCAGAAATAATGATACCCTTTAAACTTGAATGGCATAAATTCGCCCTTGAGCTTGGCATGAAGAGCTGTATCATGGGAATACTCAATACCACACCAGACTCATTTTCCGATGGTGGGCGATATTTTGCGTGTGATGCTGCGGTAGAACAGGGTCTCAGGCTTGTTGATGAAGGGGCAGACATACTTGATATAGGAGGAGAGTCTTCCCGTCCATTTGCCGTGCCGGTTTCTGTTCAAGAAGAGCTTGACCGTGTTATTCCGGTGATTGAGAAGTTGTCAAGTCGCATTGATGTTCCCATTTCAATAGATACGGTAAAGGCAACTGTGGCTAAAGAGGCTATTAATGCGGGAGCTTCTATTATTAATGATATTACGGCTCTTGAAAAAGACGAACAGATGGCCCCGCTTGCTGCTGAACGTGGTGTGCCTGTGATTCTCATGCACATGAAAGGTTCGCCTGCCACAATGCAAATTAGCCCTCAGTATGACGACTTTATGAATGAAGTCAGGAGCTATCTTGAACAGCGAGCTAAATTTGCCGTAAATGCCGGAATTGCCTCTGAGCATATTATTCTTGACCCGGGCATAGGTTTTGGAAAGACTGTTGAGCATAATCTTATGATTATTAAACATCTTGATAAAATAGCTGACCTTGGCTTTCCGGTTCTTGTCGGTCCATCCAGAAAATCATTTGTCCAGAAAATTATTGCTGATACTATCGTCAACAAAACCATCGTTAATGAAACTCCCGTCAATAAAACCATCATCAATGAAACTGCTATCAATGAAACTACCGTCAATAAAACTGATATCGGAAAAATCAAATCTGTCTGCGATATTAATCCTGCCTGTGATATTAATCCTCTGTCATCTAAAACTGAAACAGGAACCATGGCTGCTGTTGCAGCTTCAATCATGAATGGTGCTCACATTGTAAGAGTCCATGACGTGGCTTCAGCAAGAGTTGTAGCCAGTATCATCAATGCACTTCAGAATATAAGTAATAATTAACGCAAACAACGAATAACAGAAACAATGATTAATATAAACAACGATTATTGAGTTATGGAGACTTGTGATGCTGCTTGTTATTGATGTTGGAAATACGAATATAGTGCT
>JADGBP010000385.1 GCA_015231395.1 Desulfamplus sp.
ATTGAGATTAAAAAAGCAGTAGATGATATCAAAGCTGGTAAAAAAACAAGAGGTGCAAGCACAATCACCATGCAGGCGGCGAGATCTCTGTTTCTGGTACCATGGAGAAGCATACTCCGGAAAGGTATTGAGGCTTACTATACTGTTTTTATGGAACTTTTATGGGGCAAAAAAAGAATCCTTGAAATGTATCTCAATACAGTTGATTGGGGCGTTGCAACCGTAGGGGCACACGCTGCTGCAGAACGCTATTTTTCATGCAGTGCCCATGAACTTACCAAAGCACAGGCAGCACTTTTAGCTGCTATTCTTCCAAGCCCGCACACATGGTCACCAACCAATCCTGACAACTATGTAAAATCAAGACAGAAAAGAATCATGAAAGATATGAGGCTGATGCCGTCGCTTTAAAAAATTTTGTGAGCAATTTGTCTGAATCACGGATTACCCTGATTACACGGATTTCACTGAAAAGGAGTTAAAAATATCAAGGAGCGAAATATATGACTAAATGGTATTGCACAAACTGTTACTCGCAAGTGGAGCAGAATGAAGCTCCTCAGAACTGTTCAAATTGCCTTGCCCATGAAAAACTTATTCTGAACATGTCAGAAGGGCTTCCAACAACACCTGAAGATGTTCGGGACATTGCCAGAAAAAAGCTCAAGGGATTATGTGCTGCATACCCGCTTTGTGATGGCAATTTTGATAAGATTTGCCAGAAAGAAGCCTATGGCAAACCTATTGGTTTCGGCGGTGCTGGTCAAGGCATGTCATTTAGAAATAATGTTAACTCTCTTATGAATCTGCGGTTGAAAATGAGAGTTGTGGGAGAGCATATTGAGCCTGATACATCTACGAAGTTTCTTGGGATCAAACTCGATTTTCCGGTTATGGGATCGTCAACAGCAGGGATTGAAAAATATAATGATGCCATGCCTGAAAAGGATTTCTGTCGTGCTGTAATAAGGGGATGCAAGGATGCAGGTACAATCGGCTGGAGGGGAGATACATGGTTTTATACGCCTGAAAGTAATCCAGCTCTTGAGGTGATCAAAGAGGAAAAGGGAGCAGGAATACCTATTTTCAAGCCCAGAGCACAGGATGTGCTCAAAAAACTTATCAAAATGGCTGAAGATGCCGACTGTCCTGCTGTGGGCATCGATCTTGACGGTTGCGGCTCCACAATCATGGCACGACACGGTCAGCCTGTGTTTCGTAAAAGCGTCAAAGATATCAGGGAACTTGTAGAGTTTACGTCACTTCCTTTTATCACCAAAGGAATCATGACTCTTGAAGATGCTATGGCTTGTGCAGATGCAGGAGTAAAGGTTATTTCTATATCAAATCACGGCGGCAGGGTATTGGATTCAACTCCCGGTGTTGCAGAGGTATTGCCGGAAATATCAGCAGGCCTTAACGCGGCAGGATTTAAGGGAAAAGTTCTCATCACTGCTGACGGCGGTGTAAGAACTGGTTATGATGTGCTAAAGATGATTGCTCTGGGGGCTGATGCTGTGCTGCTTGGCAGGGATATTATCAGAGCTTCTGTTGGTGCTGGTTCTCTTGGAGTGCAGCTTCATATGGATCATATCAGAAAGACCTTTAAAAAAGCGATGTTCATGACCGGACAGGCTAAGATCAAGGATATTGACAAAAACATTCTCTGTTGAATTTTTGGATTATATTTTTGTATAGGAACCGGTTTTAAATAACCTGCCCATTTACCTCACCCCCCAGCCCCCTCTCCATATCTGGAGAGGGGGAGTTTGGGTAAGTTATTTCGGACTCATTCCATAGTAATTGATAAGCCCCACCTTGGCTATTGCTGAATATGAGGAACTTTTTATTTTTTCCTCTTTTTGGGGAAAATAAAAAGAGGTGGTGCTGTGACTAATAATAGAATTTTTAAAAATATTAAATGTTTGTAGAAAGGATAAAAACGACAGATGGCAAAATCTATTGGGATTGATCTGGGCACCACCAACTCGGTGGCAGCCGTTAAAAAAGTTCACACGGAAATTATTAAAAATGCTGAAGGAGATCTGCTAACACCTTCATGTGTAACTCTTCAGAGCAAAAAAGGGCTAATTAAATTTATCTCCAAAGAGAATTTTGTGGTTGGCAGGCACGCAGTTGAATGGATGAAACAGGATCCGGCAAATACAGTAACTGCTGTAAAGAGACTTATGGGAAGAAGCATAAATGACCCTGAAGTACAGAAGATCATTTCTGACAGGCGTCATCTTAATACCATTACCACCCACTCCAGAGGAACAGAAAACAGCCTTGCCATTGTACTTGGGAAAAAAGAGTACACGCCTGAGCAGATTTCTGCAAAGATTTTGGAAAAAATCCATGTTGATGCGGAAAACTCTTTGGGAGATACTATTGAATACGCAGTCATTACCGTACCTGCATATTTCAATGATAAACAGAAACATGCAACACGTAATGCTGCAGCTCTTGCCGGCATAAAGGTTCAGCGTCTGCTTCCGGAACCTACGGCTGCGGCGATATCATTTGGTGTAGATAATATAGGTAAAGAAGATGCCAAAACAGTTCTGGTATTTGACTTTGGTGGAGGTACCTTTGATCTGTCTGTCTTGACCATCAGTGGTGGTCAGTTCATTGAACAGGGAAAAGGCGGCAACATGTGGTTAGGTGGTGAGGATATTGACCAGAAAATCATTGATCATGTACTTCAGGAAACTGCAAAGGAGTATGAGATTGAAGATATCCATTCATTTATTGACGGACAGGATGCTGCTGTCAGAAACCGTTTCTCTGCAGAGCTTAAGCATGCAGTAGAAAAGGCAAAGATAGACTTAAGTGAG
>JADGBP010000386.1 GCA_015231395.1 Desulfamplus sp.
AAACATAATAAATAAAACAAAGGAATTTCATAAATGGATAAAGCAGATGTTGTTGAACAAGTTATCGGAAAAGTAAAACAATATGCGGAACTTATCAGAATTACTTTTGCTGTTAAATATATTATTCTTTATGGTTCATATGCAAAAAATAATTATAAAGAAGATAGTGATATAGATGTAGCTGTCGTAGTTGATAATATAAAGGAAGATTTTTTGGAAACAATAGCCAAATTATATAAACTTACAAGAGGTATTGACGATCGAATAGAGCCAATACTATTGGATGCAAGACATGATGAAAGTGGATTTTTAGAGCAAATACTTAATGAGGGAAAAGTTTTATAAAAGATAAAACTAAACGGGTATAAATACATGGGACTTAATATCATCGCCTGCGTAAAATCGGTAGTCAACAATATGATGCCTGGCAGCAACAGAAGTTCGTCAGAAAATATGGAGTTAAACCCTTTTGACAGACCAGCCATTGAGATGGCTCTTTCGCTGATCAAAGAACATCAGGGGACTTTAACAGTCCTCAGCATGGGGCCAAAACCCGCAACCTTCGGCCTTTATCAGGCTATCGCAATGGGTGCGGGCAGAGGGATTCTCATCTGTGACCCTGCACTTAAAGAATCTGACACCTATGTTACAGCAAAGGTTCTGGGCAAGGCTTTGCAGAAACTGCAACCATTTGATCTTGTCCTGTTTGGAACACGCTCATCAGACAGCGATACAGGCCACGTAGGGCCTCAGACTGCCCAGATGCTCAACCTTCCTTTTGTCGGCAATATCCATTCCTTGACTATAAACAAGATGGAAAAAAAACAGGCTTCAGAATGCAGGCCTGTTGCAAACTGTGCTGTCACAAGCTGGACGATTAAAAGTCAAAACGTCGAAAGCTGGACTGTCGAACGAAAGGCAGACGGATATATTGAGACCTTTGATGTTCAGGGTTGTGCCGCTTTTACTGTCAATTCTGCTTTTGGAGGAGCTGATTTCACTTCTCTTCATGGCATTGAAACCGCTTTTGCCAGTAATAATATTGAATTTTGGAATAATTTAACTCTTGGTTTGAAATCCGATGAAACCGGTTTAATCGCATCTCCAACAAAGATTGTGGCATGGAATAAGGAGAAGCGGTCAAAGAAGTGTCTCTTTATTGATGGCAGCCCTGAGCAGAAAGCTGAACAGTTGGCTCAAAAATTATCAGAAGCGGGGTTTGTGGGATAACGCTATGGAATCATATGGAAATAAAATCAAAACAGACAGCCATACAAACTCAATGCAATCAACATCAGAATCAGTTGCCGTAGATTCCGCCAGAGATATATGGATATATGGTGATTTGAGAAATCAATCTCTTTTTGATACCAGCCTTAATGTGCTTTGTGGTGCTGGAGAGCTTGCTAAAAGTATGAAATCAAGACGCTTGCTTATACTTGTTCTGTCTGGCGATGATAATAAACAGAGGTGTAATAAAGAGGCAATCTCGAAAGATCGAGCCATTGAACAGGCTCTTGATTATGGTGTGGACAGAGTGTTTGTTATAGATGTCAGAACAGACGTTAACTCTTATTCCTGTCGCTCCCTATTGCCGGACGCTGTTGCAAAAATTCTTGCAGACATGGTGAGACAGAAGAATCCGGCTGTTTTTCTTTTTCCATTGAATTCTGTTTTGCGTGAGATATCAGCAAGATGTGCCTTTCTCTGTCATGCCGGCATGATTGCGGACTGTCAGCGTATAAAATATGAAAAGAGTCAGATTGTGGCAGTATGCCCATCTCATGGTGGTGAAATCATGGCTGAACTCGGCTTTTCCGATTCTTCAAAAACTGGATTTATCACAGTTCAACCTAATGCTTTTAAAAAGGAATTGGTAAATTTTCCAAATGGTGGCGATTCTTCCAGTGATGACGATTCTTCCCGTGATGATCATTCTTCCCGTGATGGTGATTCTCTCAATCATGTGGATTCTTCCAGTAATAGTGAATATTTCCAAGCCAATCAAGCCAATGAACATAAAATTGAAACAATAACAGTTAATCTGCCTGAAGATAGCCACTCATCTTTGTTAAAAAGACTTTTTGTAAAAAAAGATAAATCAGAAGAACAGAGCCTTGAAAATGCTGATAAGGTTGTTGCAGGCGGTGCTGGTCTTGGCAATATTGAGGGGTTCAGGAATTTAAGAAAACTTGCTGCTGCTCTGGGTGCTCAGGTTGGTGCTACAAGACCTCCAGTTCTGTGGCACTGGACAGATGATGAACGCCTGATTGGGCAAACAGGAAAAAGCATATGTCCGGAACTTCTGATTACTGTCGGCACGTCCGGTGCTGTTCAATATACTGCTGGAATTACAGACTCTAAAACAGTTGTGGCAATCAACAAAGATCCTAATGCTCCTATATTCCGTTTCGCAGATATTGGTATAGTTGAGGATGCAGCAGTTTTTGTCCCGCTTCTTACAGAGAAGATTCAAAAAATAGCCCTGCGTGCACTTGCAGACAGTCTGAAAATAAATAAAGATGGTTTGACAGGAAATAAAGGCGGAGCAGTAAATAGGTCAGATAATCTACAAAATAGTTTGCAAGGCGAAAATAGCCAAAAGAGTGAAAATAGCCAGAAGAATGAAAATAGCCAGAAGATTGAAAATGGAGAAGCCCGTGAACAGGGCACGGATTTTGGTTCAAAACTCATGCAGATGAGAACAGCTCATCAACTGACCCATGAAGATCTTGCACAGAGAACCGGAAGAACCCCTGAATTTATTGAAGATTTAGAAAATAACCGCACCACTCCATCAGTGGGTTTTATGATAAAGCTCTCTGAAGTTTTTGG
>JADGBP010000387.1 GCA_015231395.1 Desulfamplus sp.
GTAACCCACACCTTCGGTAACCCACACCTTCGGTAACCCACACCATAAATTTTGTCAAGCCTGTATGCCACACAGTCAAAAGAGAGTCGTTTGTATGCAGGACAGAAAAAAAGTAAATCAAGGGACAGAAAAAAATAAATCCAAAAAATATATATAACCGGACATTTTCAAAATCCTTGCTTTTATGTGTTGTGTAAGCTAAATCTCTCACGAAGATCTGGTGCAAAAATACAGACACATAATCCTCTAAAACCATCATTTTTTTTAGTCTGGACATCAAACAATATTAAGGAGGTGCCATTGAAAGAAGAAACCACGTTGCCTGAGATGCAACAAATTAGCATAGCACTATCCCAAACATTATCCCGGCGAACTTTTCTGAAAGGTTTAACCGGAACTGCCGCAGGAATCGGCTTGTCTCAAATCTTTAACCCGACCCTTATATCTGCAATGACAAAGGGGTTGGAGAATCACCCTGTTCTCTGGATACAAGGTCAGGGATGTACCGGATGTTCTGTAACACTTCTTAACAGTGTTGAACCCACCATAAAAAAAATATTACTTGAAGTTATAAGCCTTCAATATCATTCTACTGTAATGGCAAGTGAAGGTGAAACCGCTCTTGAAAACATGTACAGAGTTGCCAAAGAATACAAAGGAAAATTTTCTTTAGCTGTAGAAGGTGCTATTCCCATGGCAGCTAATGGAAAGTACTGTATTACCGGAGCACTTAACCATAAAGAAATAACAATGCTCGAATTGACGAAAGAGCTTGGCGAAATGGCCGGTAGCGTTCTTGCTATTGGTACCTGTGCTTCTTATGGCGGTATTCCAGCGGCTAAAGGAAATTTAACCGAAGCCACAAGTGTGACGAATGTTTTTAAAAAATTTGGAATAAAGACTCCTGTTGTAAATATTCCGGGATGTCCGCCCCACCCAGATTGGATTGTAGGTTCCATTGTTCATCTTCTTGCCAAAGGAATACCCGAAGTTGATGAGAATGGTCGTCCATTACTCTTTTTTGGCGAAAACATACATGAGAACTGCCCCTACCTCGAATATTTTGACCAAGATATCTTCAGTGAAACATTTACCCAAAAAAAAGGCTGTCGCATGGAAATCGGATGCAAAGGACCTGATGTCAACGCAGATTGTTTCAGACGACGCTGGAATAACGGCATGAACTGGTGTGTTGAAAATGCTGTGTGCATCGGGTGTGTAGAGCCGGGATTTCCTGATGCCTTTTCTCCATTCTACGAAAAAGCGTAAATCTTAAAAGAAAAAAAATTCTAAGTCTTAAAAGAGAAAAAGCATAGCGTAAATAGAGAAAAGCATAATGTAAAAGAGATTTAAACCAAGGAGGTTTTATTTATGTCAGGTAATCAAACAGCACCTGCGGCAGCTACATCTACTGGTAATAAAATAAAGGTTGCCATTGATCCTGTAACAAGGATTGAGGGACACCTTAAAGTTGAAGTTGAAGTAAGTGATGGCAAAGTGGTTGACGCAAAATGTTTTGGCGGTATGTTTAGAGGATTTGAAAATATTCTTAAAGGTCGTGATCCAAGGGATGCCTCTCAGATTGTCCAGAGAATCTGCGGTGTTTGCCCCACAGCTCACGCAATGGCGTCAAGTCTTGCCCTTGATGATGCCTTTAAAGTTGTAATTACAGATAATGGCAGAATCACAAGAAATCTTATTTTTGGTGCCAACTATCTTCAATCCCATATACTTCATTTTTACCATCTTGCCGCACTTGACTATGTAAATGGTCCTGATGTTGCTCCCTTTATTCCAAGATACAAAAAAAATGATATTCGTTTAGATAAAGCACCCAACGAAATTGGCGTTGGTCAGTATTTAGAAGCTCTGGAAGTAAGAAAGGCATGCCATGAAATGATAGCCCTTTTTGGCGGCAAAATGCCCCATGTTCAGGGTATTGTGGTTGGTGGAACCACAGAAATTCCCACAAGAGAGAAGTTGAATCTCTACGCAGAGAAATTCAAGGCGGTCAAAACTTTTATTCAAGAGAAATACCTGCCTCTTGTATATCTTCTGGCAGGTCCCTATGGTGACCTTTTAAAAACCGGTGTAGGTCATAAGAACCTTATATCTTTTGGTGTTTTCTCGATGGACGGAAGTGGTAAAAACAATCTGCTCAAATCTGGTGTTTACACTGATGGGAAAGATTCTAAACTTGATCCTCAACTTATTAAAGAATATGTGAAATATTCATTCTTTGATGATAAGACAACTGGACTGCATCCAAGCAAGGGACAGACAGTTCCTCAGGTTGACAAAGCAGGGGCATATAGTTTTATTAAAGCCCCGCGCTATAACGGCAAACCCCACGAAGGCGGTCCTCTTGCAAGGATGTGGATAACCAACCCTGAACTATCCGCAACCGGTCAAAAAGCTCTTGGTGTAAAAAAGATGCGTGATATTGGCGATGCTGCATTCTCAATACTTGGAAGGCATGTTGCAAGAGCAGAAGAGGCTCTTCTTGTTGCAAACGCAGTTGAACAGTGGCTAAATGAGGTAAAACCAGGAGTTGAGACCTATGTTCCAGCACCAATTCCTGAAAGTGCTGAAGGTCTTGGACTTACAGAAGCTCCACGCGGTGCTTTGCTTCATTATATTGACATAAAAGATAAGGTTATAAGTAACTATCAGATAACTTCAGCAACTATCTGGAATGCAAACCCATTGGTCGATGCAATTAATAAAGGCAGATTGCATGGATACTTTTCAAAACCATTTGATGCAGAATGTATTAAATCACAAATTGATCACAATCTAAAAAATTATTATTTAAAGTTGGAAAACA
>JADGBP010000388.1 GCA_015231395.1 Desulfamplus sp.
TTACTTCCAGAAACCGAATATTCTCTAATCTTTAAGGTCAATGATACTGGAGTCGGTATTGCCGAGGTTGACCATGAGAGCATATTCCAAAGTTTTGAACAAACTGACATGGGCAGATCAAAAGAGGTGTTAATGGTGAATCTTTGGGAAATGCAAATTTCAGATTGGTGGGGTTAAATACAACAGGAGATGTGTTAAAATTGTGTTCATCTTCGTTAAGTGCCCCGAAAATTCGGTTTACTACACCCGCGTCAGCCTCTCCTTTGGATAGCAGCTCAAACACAGCTTCATAGTTATCAACTTCAATATATTGACAGTCAATATCAAACTGCTTGAGAATAGTTTTGATCCCCTTTTCGCCGTCAGTATGAATACTGCCTTTCATAACAGCAATTTTACGCCCCTTTAAATCAAGAAACGAGCTGGCTTTAAAGGCTTTTGCAGTGTAAATAGTTCCCCAGTTTAGAAAAACATTTTCGTTATTGAATTTGTATTTTAAAGCTCTTTCTTCGGAAAAGCCTACATCAACCATAACATCAATTGATTTTTCCTCAAGACGTTGAAGGCACACCTGCCATGTGCCGGAAACAAATTCAATCTGCCACCCCTCTTTCTGGGCAATATAATTTAAAATATCAGGAAAGATTCCCAACACTTTGCCACTATCATCTGTAAAAATTTTGGGGTGATTCTCATAAGCACCCACACGAATTTTCTGCAAACCATCTTTGGCGTCTAATTCTGAAGAAGCGGGGGGCGGTTGTTTGGTAACAGTTTCAGAGTTTGCAATTACACTGCAACAGATCAACAGAATAAATATTGAGGTGGCTTTTAATGCTGTAATAAAATTTGTGATGATTGGTCTATATTTCATTGATTGCCCCGCAGTTAGTATCTGAATTACAGCAATTGAGCTTTTTATATTTAAATAGAGACACATGACCGTGCGTCTCTACAGTTTAGGCTGAACTCAATTTATGGCCTTGAACAGTATATAATGGACATGGCTGCCCTGATACCATCTGAGGCACTTGATACAATTCCTCCGGAATGACCGCTTCCCTCTCCAACCAAATAAAGATTATCAAAGCCGATACATAGTCCATTTTTTTCACGAAGCACTGAAACAGGTGAAGATGTCTTGCTCTCAAGCCCCATGATCAAACCCGTTTCAAAACCTTTTAATTTTCGGCTAAAATCCTTTAAACCATGTCGGAGAGCAACACTTATTTCAACAGGGAGAAGTTCCCATAAATGTGCGGATTTTAATCCCAATGCATAGCTGGATTCTACAGAGTTTCTCGATTCTACAGATATTCTGGATTCCATAGAATTGCAGGATTGATAACTTCGACTTCGTAATTTCTTGTCAATAAAATCCTGTATGCTACAAAATGGTGCTGAATATCCGCTGGAATAGCTGTAAAATCTATGTTCAAGAGATTCCAGCCAATCTAAGGACTCTGTCGCTTCCACCTCTCTTGAGAGCAACTTGCCAAGATTTACACCTGCCACACATGCCGCGTTAGCAAATTTTCCGTTTCTCTGATAGCGACTCATGCCATTGACAATATTGGAAGTTTCATAGGCAGTTGAAGGAACAATGACCCCACCGGGACACATGCAGAAAGTATAGACCGGCAGATGTCCATCTGCTTTGGAGGTTAGACGATATTCGGCAGCCTTGACACCGGGCAAGAATTTTTGCCCCCATTGTGCGATATTGATAAGTTCCTGAGGGTGTTCCACCCGACATCCTATGGCAAAGTTTTTTGATTTGAACTGCACACCCCTTGATATGAGCATCCTATAAGTTTCATAAGCAGAATGACCCGGTGCAATTACAACTTCGTCTGCCTCAATCTCATCGATTGAACTTTCTGGAGAGACTGAGTTTGTTGCCATTTGTGCTTCTGTTATATCCCTGCTGCTTGAGCTAACAAACGCTCCAACCACTTTTCTATTTTTAATCTTCAAATCCTGAAGCATTGTTTCAAAAAGGATGGTTCCACCAATATTGATAAACGCTTCCCTGAGTTTTTTGACAATCTGTTTTAGATGATCGCTTCCAAGATGAGGATGTGCCATATAGAGTATTTCTTCCGGAGCCCCTGCCTGAACATAGCTTGAAAGAACAAACTGCTTCTCTTTACTTATATGTTTGCTTCTGGATGTGAGCTTTCCATCAGAAAAGGTTCCGGCTCCACCTTCTCCGAAAGCATAGTTGTTGAGAGGATTAAATTTGCCTGTAGATTCAAATTCCTTAATGGAAGCTTCGCGTTTTTTTACTTTGGAACCCCGTTCAATCAGCGTTGTATTAAAACCTGCTTTCTGCAATACAAAGGCTGCGAAAAAACCTGCAGGCCCGCTTCCCACAACAAGAACTTTTTCTCTTCTTTTACAATATGGAATATCAAGTAATGATTCGTGGTATTGAATATCAAGTGGTGATTCATGGGATGGGATATCAAGTGGTGATTTTTGGGAAGGGATATCAAGTAGTGATTTTTGGGATGGAATATCAATCACTTTTTTAGCGTGTTGAATATTAGGCAATTCTTTATGAGATTTATGAATAACAGCATCAACATCTTTAATACAACTTGACGCGATACGAACTCGGGACACAATACGAACTCGGATGAGCCAGTGGATATCATTTTTTTTTCGTGCATCAAGGCTTTTATGAAGTATCTGAAACAAAAACTCTTCACTCTGGATGCCAAGCTCTTTTTTTATTGCTGATTTGATCTGCTCGTCGTTGTAATCTGTGGGCAGCTTCAATGAAATCTCACTATATTGCATGTAGATTGTTTATG
>JADGBP010000389.1 GCA_015231395.1 Desulfamplus sp.
ATTCCACTCTGACCATGGACGTTTACCGTGAAAACACATTTGCTTTTCATGGTCGGGGGCGGCAGAAAGCCTGCCATGAGCGTTTACATGGAGGTTTGTTAGATCAGTGGGAAAGCTTCATGCCCCAGAATAAAAATTCAATGAATTATGTGGAAAACAACTCCGGTTTTAAAGGGGAAATTCTTCGTCCGTTAAGTGCAAAAATCCTGCCTAAAACAATAATGGAGAAGAATGCCGTGGTGGACAGAACTCAGTTGTATGCCATCTCGGGCAGATCAAGAAAAATTCAGATTCAAATGGCAAAAGAGTTTGGTGTAGTTGATTATCCTGCTCCTGCTGGCGGGTGCCTTCTTACAGATAAAAATTTTTCACGGAGACTCAAGGATCTGATGCTGGTGCAAAAGGAGTATAGCAAACGGGATCTTTATCTGCTAAAGCATGGTCGCCATATAAGACTTGATGAGCATATAAAAATTGTTGTAGGAAAATCAGAAGATGATAACAATAATATCGAGAAAATGTATGACCCTCACAGGGATATCATGCTCAGACATGCATGTCTTGCAGGCCCTATTGTGCTTATTCCTAATGGTTTAATGCTTATTTCAGATGAGGCAATGCTGATTCCTGATGGGGCGATGCTGAGTTCTGAGGGGACAATGCTGAGTTCTGATGGGGCGATGCTGAGTTCTGAGGGGACAATGCTGAGCTCAAATTTCAAGCAAGCAGGAGAAAATATTGACGATATTATCAAAAAGGCAGGAACTATCTGTGCAGGCTATACAAAAACAAAACACGGAGAGCAGGCACAAATACTTGTGATATCTGGTAATTATGAAATAACTGTTAATGCTCTTGCTCCTGATACTTTCCAAAGTCTTATGATTTGAATGAAGCTCCCCGCCGCAAAGGGCGGGGTATCAAGGGGCGGGGTATGAACCCAAGCTTCGCAATCAAGTATAGCCTTTTGGGATGCTGGTTACCGTGAAAACATATTTTTGATTTTGAATTGTTAGCTATTTTTGATCTCAATTTACCATTCTCTGACGAACCACCTCATACATGGCAATCCCGCAAGCAACTGAGGCATTCAGTGATGTAATTCCCTGAGCAAGGGGCAGGGAGAGCAAAAAGTCACACTCTTTTTTTACAAGCGGTCTTATTCCCTGATGCTCTCCGCCTACCACAAGGACAATATTGCCAGTAAGGTCAGCCTTGAACAGTGGAGTTTCTCCCTGTGCGTCAAGACCCGCGATCCACACCCCGTTTTTTTTCAGAGTTTTAAGAAAAGATGCTGTGTTAGTTACATTCCATATATCCGCGTGTTCCATGGCACCGGCAGATGCTCTGGACACAGCAGGCGAAGGCTGTGCGGCTCTGTCTTTTGGTATTACAATATGATCAACACCGGCACATAAAGCGGTTCGGATTATGGCACCAAGATTGTTGGGATCTTCAATGCCTTCGAGCACAACAATGAATTTATTTGAGACATCTTCCTGCCCAGCATTGCTAATCTCAGTTGTTATATTTTTTTTAAGCTCAGTTTCTGCTTTGTTAGTCGGAAATGGGGTTGCTTTTGCTATAATTCCCTGATGTTTTACTCCTTTGCTCATTTCGTCAAGGTGGTCAGCGGAGACAAAATCAATCTCAATTTTATTTGACTGTGCAAGTTCAAGGATTTCATTGAGTCTTGAAAGATTACGTTCTTTTGATATGTATATCCTTGAAAATTTGCGTCTTGCAGCTCTAATTGATTCCAGAACCGAATGTACGCCGCATAGCATCTCATATTCATATGACATATTTATAATCCCCGCTTTCCTATAGACTTCCAGAAAAATATTTTGATATTCTCAACTTTGAAGGGCAATCACAAAGGATTGCCCCTACAATGCTCTTGCCAATTTAATTATCTGGAAAACTATATACGTCAACCTTAAAAAAACTTATCGTGTAGCCTTTTTGATAAGAAACTCTGTAGCCTGTTCACAGGTTACTCCGTTTTTCCCGCCATTGGGTACCAGATTTTCTTTTGTAAGAGCATCTACAGCGGCAAAGACATCCTCTTTTAATTTGGAATATCCTATAAACTCAAGTAATTCTCCGGTAGCTTTAACCACTGCAACAGGAGAGGAAAAGTGGCCTCTGTTCTCAAGCATCATTCTTGTTCCTGTACCGCCGCCTGCCTCAAACATTCCCTGAGAAAAAGAGAGGTTGGCAGAGCCTACACCTCCAATTCCTCCTACATACATTCCTGCTTTTTAAGAAGAAGGGCGGATAAAATACTGTCAAGCCCTCCTGAACAGAGCCCCAAGGCTCTTGTTTTATTTTTAATCATAAATATTTTTAACTTTTTGTATTTTATTATTCAGGAATTTCAATCCTGCAATAATTACAGCAAAGCTAAAAAAGCACGATCGTGCGTCTCTACAATTTAGATTCTAAAAAAGGCTACGCTCTTTTCAATCCTGCAATAATTGCAGCGAAGCTGCTTATGTTCTAAATCCAATTAGACTTGTAAATCCAATTAGACTTGAGCTTTGCATAGACTCAAGGTGTGCAAAAAATTAAAGTGGAGACACAAAACTTTGCGTCTCCACTTTTTTTGTACGGGATATTCTATTTTTAAACAAGATTTCTATTTTTTACCGTGAAAACACGTTTGCTTTTCATGGTCGGGGGTGGACTGATTCCACTCTGACCATGGACGTTTACCGTGAAAACACATTTGCTTTTCATGGTCGGGGGCGGCAGAAAGCCTGCCATGAGCGTTTACATGGAGTTTTGTTAGATCAGTGGGAAAGCTTCATGCCCCA
>JADGBP010000038.1 GCA_015231395.1 Desulfamplus sp.
TTGTAGGCACTTTTACTGCGGGCGGGCTTAAAATATCGATTCAGGGTGGAAAGCTCTCTATTGATCAGGAGGGGAAATCCAGAAAATTTATAGAAGATGTAGAGCATGTCACTTTTAGTGGAAAATATGCTATAAGCAAGGGACAACCTGTGCTCTACATCACGGAAAGATGCGTATTCAAACTTACACCAGATGGGATGGAACTCATTGAAATAGCCCCAGGCATTGATCTTGAAAAAGATATACTTGCCATTATGGATTTCAAACCCATAATGCATGTTCCTCCTGCCTTGATGGATGAAAGAATCTTCATGCCCGAACCCATGGGATTAAAGGATGATATGCTCAATATCTCATTGGAGAAACGTCTCACCTACAATGCACGGGAAAATCTATTTTTTGTAAATTTTGAAGGTTTTTCAATACAGACAAAGGATGATATCAGTCTGGTAAAAGAGGCTGTTGAGAGTATTATTCGCCCTCTTAATAAAAAAGTTTATACCATTGTGAATTACGATAATTTTTATATTAATCCAGAAATTCTTGATGATTATACACTTATGGTCAAGGGGCTTGTGGAAGAATTTTACACCTGTGTCACACGCTATACAACCAGTGCTTTCCGCAGAATGAAAATTGGTGATGCTCTGCAACACCAGAATGTGACACCCCATATTTACGCAACACTTGCAGAAGCTGGTAATGCGTTGAAAAATTTTTAGAGGCAAAGAAGAAGCTGGTAATGCGTTAAAAAATCTGTAAAGACAAAATATAGTTTTCCAGATAATTAAATTGGCAATCGCACTGTAGGGGCAACCCTTTGTGGTTGCCCCTTGTGGTTGCCCTTCTTCAAAAGAAGAGATACCAAAATATTTTTCTGTAAGTCTATAGAATTAAAAGGCAAAATGGAATTAAAAGGCAAAACAGCTCTTGTACTTGGTGCAGTAAAGGGAATCGGCAAAGCTATTGGACTTGCACTTGCCAGAGAAGGGGTACGACTTGCTCTGACCCGCCATGACTGGAAAGATAGTTTTCAGGGCATGACACAGGCGTTCGCAGATTCAGGAGCAGATCATGAAATTTATGATGTGGATCTGCTTGATGCAAATCAGATCATGCTTTTAAAAAACAAGATTCAAGAGCGTTTCGGCACTATTGATATCCTGATAAACAATATTGAGCGTGGAGGCTGGCCAGCGGTACATGGTGAGTATATTGAAGAGCAGTGGGATCTTGAGATGACAACCACCCTCAGGGCAAAAAGATGGGTATTCAATGAGATGCTTCCTCTTTTGAAAAAGTCTGAAGATGCAGTGGTTATCAATTTTTCCTCAATTGCCTCAATTGTGGGCAGATCTGGTCCTGCTGCCCCTCTTTTTAATGATGGATATTCAGTTGCAGCAAAGGGGATTTCCCTGCTTACTGAAACATGGGCAAGACTTGGTGCCCCTTTAATCCGTGTCAATGAGATCATGCTTGGCATTTTTGAGACACGTCACGCCCAGGGAACCCGTGGCTGGGAAGAGGTATTAACAGATAACGAAAAAAAGGCTATCATTGACCATACGCTTCTTGGCAGAACCGGAACTCTTGATGATGTTGTCAAAGCAGTGCTGTTTATTATAAAAGATGCTCCCTACATGACAGGAAGTGTGCTGAGGCTTGATGGTGGGTATGTTCTGGGTGGAGATAAAATTCCACCCATGCCTGCTGGGGTTCTTTAAACAAGTGTGTCAGGGGTTATAGTTTTTCAAATAAGTAAATTGGCAATAGAAAATGAAATTTGGTTTTACGTAGAAGGGTATTCTTTTGCAAAACGATGATCAATAAAATAAAATAGTTGCAATCTGAGAGTCTGTATCCCATCTCAAAGTGATCGAAACGATGATCAAGACCCAAAATGATCATAATGACACATATGGATACGATTAAATATAGTGCATGGCTACACAGGTGGGCGAACCAAGATCTTAATAGTTGCTTAACGGCAACTATTAGCAATGTTAATATAATAGAACAACGAAAAGTAAACAACAAGAAAAGTTCCTCAAAGGTGGAAATAGATCAATGCTAAAGTATGCCAAGAATCTTTGCCTGAAGATATCAATAGACCATCACAGCCAGGGCTTGTTGTTGGTTCTGGCTGTTTTGTTCATTATCTCTAAGGCATGGTGGTCGCTTGCAGGAATATTTTTTTACGGCATTATGCACTTCCAATACGGAGGTTCAGGAACATTCCAGGTACCTGCGAGAGCGAATCAACAGCTTGCCACCATTGGAGATTTGTTGTATTGTTTAGCCGGAATTGGAGGCATGATTCTTATTATTGGTGGTTTGATAGTTCGCGTAATTGAAATAATTCGATAAGAAAATAGCTGTCGACCAACAAGCGGATCTTAAAAGCCTGTTTAAATATTCAGGCTCTTAAAATTGAGATGCCAAAAGATTTTTCTAAAAATCGGCATCCTTCATTTGCCAGTTTACACTTTCTTAAACAAACGCCCCATTTTAGGGAATTGCCTCAAAAAAAGTGTCAACTACTTTTGGAGCGATATGAAGGATGCCTAAAAAATCTATAGTTACAGCAGACGCAACTCTGTTTTGTGCGACACACACGCTCTATATAACAAGGTCTAATTGCTGAATCGTGCCTGCCTTGCCGTTTTCCTCAAGATATACTCCTGTTCTTCGTATCTGACCAAGCGTATTCTGACTCTTTTGTTCTTTAAGTGTAAACTCTGTCTCCGCACTTTCAACCGCAATTGCTCCGATACCGCTCTCTTTAAGGCTTTTTAAAGTTGCGGTTTCTGGTGAATTACCTGACCAGACAGATAGTTTTTTAAAGGCAGTATCATTTTCATCAATCCAGCCATTTTTATCATCATCAAGCTGTGCAAGCTCCTGAAAGCCGTTATTTGTGGCAGGACCGAACATTTCGCTTCCATTGTTTACAATACCATCTTCATTTTTATCAAACACGAGAAAGCCGCTTCCTGATGATAGCCATGAAATATCCTCCTTGTTACCGTCAGAATTAAGATCAAACTTAAATTTGATGTCAGTTAGTTCAGCAGGTTTTCCGCTGAAATTGACAACAAGAGGGTCTATCAGATTGGCATCGCCTATTAGTTGTAATCTGTTTTCTGAATAAAACTCTCGTTTCATGTCAAGGTGCAGTTTAAAATTGATAGATTCGCCAGTTTCTGTTTTAACACTTCCAAGTGCATCAAACCTTGTTACTTCAGATTCGTAATGGGAGTTAAATTCTGTTATTCTCACCCGTCTTACCGGAATTTCAGGAGTATTAGACTGCAAAGCAAGGGAATTAGATTGCGAGAGGTTGGATTGGGTTGTTGTAAGTATTGGTTTCGTTACAGAGCCTTCTGATAAAGAACCTGACGATGTATTGGTATTACCCGTCTTGAATCCTGAAATATCGGTTAGTTTGAGTTTTTTCCCCATCAGGGCATCAAGCATACGTTTCATTGCCGCAAGTTTGGGGTCAGTTGGTATTTCATCATCTGAAGAGGCTTTCGGAACATCAATCTTGGCAGGAAAAAGTTGGGGCTTAATGGTAATTTTACTTTGCGTAAGTGAAGATCTCTTTGCCGCGGAGCGTCCAGATGCGAATAGAGTTCCACGATCTTCTTCTAAATTTTCCACCTCTCTTTTTGAAACATTACTTTCTTCATATTTTCTTTCTGAATTAAAATCGAGTCGAGACGATGTTATTTTCATTTAAGCCCCCCATTTTCTCCACCTTAAATTATTTAACCTCTCCATTTTTTTAATATTATCGACACGATATTAATTTCAGTTAAAAAAATTTTGCCTTTGCACCAAACTAAAATTATCTTTTCACATCAAGACATCCTTCATTTCAAGGGTATTGAGATGAATAATTTCAGATAGTTGGATACCTTCCGTGAAGGATGCCCACATCAAGATAATTTTTTCACATCAATATAACTGTCTCCTGACACACTATTTTTTTATAAACACTCATGGCAGTTTTTTTCCTACCCTCGATCATGAAAATCAAAATGTATTTTCATGATAAACAGTCATGGTCGGATGGAAATCCGACCACCCCCAACCATGAAAAGCAAAGGTGTTTTCACGGTAAAACAATAAGTCAATGTCCATTTATTTTAAGTGTGTCAGGAGTCAGCAACAAATTGTCAACTATGATAACAGCCTGTCAACTTCAGAATTTAGATTCTCTATTTCACGGATTAAGGAACCAGCCCCTCTATCTTTTGCTGAAAGCAGAGCATCTCCCCATTTCTGAAGCATAGGTGTGTCAATACGCCGGACACTGTTGCTCCGTGACCACTCTCTGCCAATTTTTTCACCGAGCATTTCAAGCTGTTTACCAAGACTCTCTTTTTCAGGTGATGAAAAAGGTTTAAGAGTCTCTTTCATCCGACCTTTCCAGCCTTTAACAAGAAAGGTGCCTTCCTGAAACTTTTTAAACCAATCTTCTTCTTCTCTGCTATACATAAAACCTCCTTATGTTTAAACTATGGTTCAAAGTAATCCGGTATGATAAAAGATTGACACAATCAAAATGGTCTGTAAATAATTAAATTTTATAAACGGTCATGAACAAATTTTGGCAAATTCACCGACAGATAACCTCTTGACCCATATATAAACTCCTTAATGGAATCGCAACATGCTTATATTACAAGAAAAATATCCAGAATCCCGCGTTAAAACCAATCCCGAAGATTCCCCATCGTCCCAGTTTATCTCAGGAGCAAGACACACATTTCCCCTGATTGTAGGTGCCATTCCCTTTGGCATAATATTCGGAACTCTTGCAGCCACTGCCGGACTCTCCTTTGGTGCCACAATGGGCATGTCACTCTTTGTGTTTGCTGGTTCTGCCCAATTCATAAGCATAAGTCTGGTGGCAGCAGGAACCGCATGGCCAATGATTGTCCTGACAACCTTTGTAGTGAATCTGCGTCATATGCTCTATGGTGCAGCCATGGTGCCTTTTTACAGAACACTGAGTCAGCCCTGGAAAATAATTTTAGCGTTTGGTCTCACTGATGAGACATTTGCAGTGGCCATAAACCGATACCACCAGAAAGATGGTTTTGCCAACAAACAATATTACAACCTCGGTTCCATGCTGTTCATGTATGCCAACTGGAATCTTTGCACCTTCATTGGTCTTACCGCAGGCAAAGCTTTTCCTGAAATCTCTGGCTGGGGACTTGATTTTGCAATGCCGGCAACATTTATTGGCATGGTGATTCCATATCTGGTTTCAAAACCAATGTGGGCTTCGGTCATAACTGCTGGAACAGTCTCCATACTTGCCGGAGGATTACCTCACAAACTCGGTCTTATGGTCGCCGCACTTTGCGGTGTTGCTGCTGGTATGCTGAGTGAAAGATTCTTAGTTTCGCAAGAATCCGTAAAAATCTGAATATTCTCAAGATTATAAAGATTCTGAATCACGGATTGCCACGGATTAAAAAATTACACCGACTAAAAAAGATGTTTCAAATAGAGGTATGACAAATCATGTCCAATATAAATATTGAAATGCGTGAAGTTTTTATAGTTGCAGGAATGGCTGTAGTCACTTTTGGAATACGATATATCATGTTTCCAATTTCAGGACGCTTTAAATTTTCTCCGTTTTTTGAGAAAGCATTAAGTTATGTTCCACCTGCTGTATTGTCCGCCATTATTATCCCTTCTGTACTTATGCCAACTGGAGACACACTTGACCTTAATTTGACAAATCCTTACATCATAGGTGCAATTGCAGCCTGTACTGTAGGGTGGATTTATAAAAATCTGCTTGCCACAATTATGGTCAGCATGATGGTGTTTTTGAGTTCTCAATGGGTTCTGAAAGTGTTTTTTTAAGTTTTCAATGGGTTCTGAAAGTGCTTTTTTAAGTTCTCAATGGGTTCTGAAAGTGCTTTTTTAGTGCCCAATAAGTTCTTACTCAGGAATTTCAATCCCTCAACAATTGCAGCGAAGCTGCTTATGTTCAAAATCAAACTTTAAAAATCAAATTTCATGCCATTAATTCAGGCAGGCTCCTTACACAAGCTACTCACACAGGCTATTTACATGAAAAAAATATCGTTTTGGAATAGCAGACTTCAGAAAGAGACTATTTTTCTAATTTTATTTGCCACAACATTTGTACTTATAAGTTTTGGTATTGTGGACTATTTTATAATTAAATCAAGGATGTTAAAAGAACTTCATGAAATTTCCAGAACAACGGCTACTCGTTTAGCAAATAGCATTGCCACTCCTTTATATGATGTAAACACGTCCAACGCAGAAGAGATTATAAACGCTGAAATGGCTGATAAAAGACTCTTTGCTGTTTTGGTAAAAGATCAAAATGGAAATAGCGTTACGAAACAAATAAATACCATGGAAAATCTTCCGATTAATATGGAAATCAGCAGAAAAAGAGATAAAAATTGGAATATTGTGAAAATAGATAAAGATGATATTTCCGGAAAGTTTATTACATGCAGTGAAAAATTGATAAAAAGGGGTAAAGCGTTTGGAATTATTGAGATTTTTTATACCCCTAAATTGATAGATGAGGCAATGACAATATATATAGTGGAGAACATCGCAAAAGCTGTCATACTTGATTTTATACTGGTTATTCTTCTCTCTTTTATTCTTAAAAAAAAGGTGATTCGACCAATAACTTTACTGGTTAAATTATCTGAAATGATTGCCAAAGGAAATTATCACATTGAAATAAAATCAGAAAGTAAAGATGAAATCGGAGAACTTTTAAAGAACTTTGAAATCATGAGATTATCAATAAAAAACCTTATGAACAGCCTTGAGGTAAAAATTTTACAACTTGAGAATGAGATTGAAGATCACCAGCGTACCGAATCAGAGCGGGAGAGATTGACAATAATGCTGGAGTCCACAAGCGATCTGGTTTCCATGTTCACTATAGAAGGACGTGTAATATACATGAACCGTGCTGGAAGAAAAATGGCTGGTTGGGGTGAAGGTGATGATATTACAAAAAAAATCATTCCCGATTTCCATCCCGAATGGGCTCGACGTATGATTGAGGAAAAGGGGATTCCTGCAGCCATTGAGCATGGCGTCTGGGAAGGAGAAACAGCTCTTTCAGGAAGTAAAGGCGGTGAAGGTTTTGAAATTCCGGTTTCCCAAGTAATAATGTCACACAAGTCAATAGATGGAGAAATTAAATATATTTCAACAATCATGCGGAATATGAGCGAATACAGGCACGCAGAAAAGATGGAGAATGAGGCAAGACTGCTTGCACAGGAGATGGCTCTTGCAAAAAATATTCAGACAGGCTTGCTGCCAAGTGGAATAAAAAACATACACCCTGATTTTGAGATTGCAGCATCCATGCTCACTGCGGATAAGGTCAGTGGCGACTTTTATGATATCTGCTATGACAAAACAGGGAATCTATGGTTTGCCATTGGTGATGTATCAGGGCACGGTGTTACAGCCGGCTTGATAATGATGATGGCACAGACTGTTCACACTACTGTAACCACCAATCTTGCCTGTGACGCACAGGATGTTGTCATAATAATAAATGAAATTTTATACAAAAATGTCCATGAACGGCTCAAAGAAAGTAACTTCATGACATTCAACGCCTTGAAATATTTAGGCAGTGGAAAATTTCAACATGCAGGGGCACATCTGAGCATTATTATTTACCGCATTCAATCTGGTGATTGTGAACTTATTCGAACAAAAGGTGTCTATCTGAATTTTAAAAAAGATATTTCCAAAACCACTAAAAATGCCTATTTTCAACTGGGAGAAGGAGATATTATGGTTCTCTACACAGATGGACTGACCGAGGCGGAAAACATGGATAACAAAATGCTTGATATCAAAGGATTTGTGGAAATTATTAAAAAATACGTTCACAATGAGCCAGACACCATGAAGGAAAATATCATGGCTGATGTTCTTAAATGGTGTGATTACAAAATAGAAGATGATATGACGATTGTGATTGTCAGACGGAAAGAAAAAACCTTTTTTGAAACTATAGAAATACGATTATGAATGAAATTATTTTCCACAATAAAGCCTTTAAAATGAGTATTCAGACAAAGCTGATTGCAATCATTCTTATTACCTCCACAGTCGTCTTTTCAGGATATATTGTTTTCCACTATATAACCAACAGCACAGCCATGAGAGATGAGCTGCACGATTTGTCGGGTTTTCTGGCAAAACAGTTGGCAGAAAGTCTGAAGCAACCTGTATGGGATTTGAGTACAGAATCGATAAAAGGGATTTTACATTCCGCAATGCTTGAAAAACAGGTGTATTCAATTGTTGTCAAAAATTCCAGGGAGAGGGTTATAGGAAACATTACAAGAGACAGCAATTGGAATATTGTCATGACCGGACAGGAACATTTCGACTCCGGCAATGTCAGAGAAAAAGAGATTTTAAAAAAAGATATTGCAAAACAAGACATGGCATTTGGAGATAAAAAAAATAGCAGCATGGACGTTTGTAGCAATCAGGAATGTATCGACGCAGGGTGTTTCAGAAAAGAGGATATCATATGGAAAGATAAAAAAATTGGCAGCGTAGAAGTCACTCTTTCACATATTTTTATGCAGAAAAAAATTACGCAAAACATTATTGAGCTTATAATTATCGTTATTATTAAGAATGTTATAGTCATATGCGTGCTTTTGATCAGCATAAGAAAAATCCTTGTTATTCCTTTGAAATGGATTGTCGGAAGTGTACGCACTATTGCTTCAGGTCAGATGGATATTGAATTACTGAATGACAGAAACGATGAAATTGGACAATTAGCATTGGATGTAAACAGAATGAGACTGGCTATCAAGAAACTGACAGAAAATCTGACCGAACAGGAACGCCTGAAAAATGAAATGGCACTTGCCAGAAGAATCCAGACCTCGCTACTGCCGGTTCTGACAGATAATTTTCATCCTGACTTGCAAATTGCAGCTTCCATGATTACAGCAGAACAGGTCGGCGGTGATTTTTATGATATCACCTATGACAAAACAGGAAATCTGTGGTTTGCTATCGGCGATGTATCAGGTCATGGAGTTACACCCGGATTGATTATGATGATGGCACAGACCGCACATACAACTGTTACCACCAATTTTGCCTGTGATGCACAAGATGTTGTCATAATGATCAATGAAATTTTGTACAAAAATGTTCATGAACGGCTTAGAGAGAGTAACTTCATGACATTTAACGCCTTGAAATATCTTGGAAAAGGAAAGTTTCAACATTCAGGAGCTCATCTGAGGATCATTGTGTATCGCCAACAATCATGTCAGTGTGAACTGATCAAAACAAAAGGTGTTTATCTTAATTTTAAAAAAGATATTTCCAAAGTCACTAAAAATTTCTATTTTCAACTGGGCGAAGGAGATATCATGGTTCTTTACACAGATGGATTGACCGAAGCGGAAAACACGGACAAGAAAATGCTTGATATAAAAGGATTGATGAAAATTGTGAAAAAATATGCTCTCCAGGAGTCAGAAACCATGAAGGAAAATATCATGGCTGATGTTCTTCAATGGTGTAATTACAAGATAAAAGATGATATGACTCTGCTCATCGTGAAAAGAAAATGAGCTTTGAATAGTGAAAAGAAAATGAGCTTTGAATATATTTTTCCAGATAATTAAATTGGCAAGCGTAGGGGCAATCCCTTGCGGTTGCCCATCTTCAAAATTAAGATACCAAAATATTTTTCTGGAAGTCTATAGTTGAAGAAAAAGAAGTTTTGAATAGTTGAAGAAAAAGGAGATTTGAATGGTTGGGGAAAAAAATATTATTATTGGAGAATTTATTGAACCTACAAAAAATAATCAGTTCGATATATCAAGTACTCTGAGGTTGAGAGCCAGATCAATTGATTCAAAAAAGTTCTGGGCATCAAAGGATCGTTCGGCGGAATTCATGGGTGATATATGGGCACTGTTTGTTGATTCTGAAAAAGAGGAGCGGATAAAAACAACTCTGCACTCTGTATGTGTGGAAATGATAGAAAATTCAGTTAAATATGGTGATCAAAACAATGATTATATTATTGTTTTAGATTTGTACCTTACAAATGATGAACTCCTGGTTTATGTAGTAAATAAAAGCGATGTATCGGGATTAACAGAACTTGAAAATTCTGCACGGCAGATTCTGGATAGCACTGATATCAGGGGGCTTTTCAAGCAGAAAATGAAGGAAGCAAAAGCGGCTAAAGTGGAAGGAAAGAGCAAATCTCAACTCGGATTTGTCAGAATCATGATGCAGAATGTGAAACTTGCATGGAAGATTGAAATAGAATCTGAAGCTGCTTTTGTCACAACACTGGCAAAAATTTCGCTGAAAACAAAATAGAGTGGTATTCTTAAGAAATAGTGGTCATCCTGGAGGTTTTTATGAAAATAGAAGGTAGTAGTTATAATATTGATTATGATGGTAAGGGAACGATGGTAATATCTGGAAAACTCGCCGCCATGCCTGAAGAGTATGAAAAAATTGATGATTATTTTGACAATGTTCTTGATGCTATATCGAAGGAAAATATATCAGAACTTGTACTTGATTTAAGAAACCTGATTTTTCTCAACAGTTCCGGAATAAAAACAATCTGCGTCTCTCTTGTTATGGCAGCCGACGACGTTGAGGGACTTCATCTAAAGATTTTATGCAGTAATGCAATAACCTGGCAGGTTGAAGCCATCCCGACTTTTGAGGATCTTATGGATAATCTGGAGATCATTTTTGAGTAATACCTATAGTTTTCCAGATAATTCAATTGGCAAGCGTAGGGGCAATCCCTTGCGGTTGCCCTTTTAAAAAATTGAAATACCTGCGATCGAATACCTGCGAACGCCATGCAATATGACAGACACAAAATCCATTAGACCCAGAAATAACTTTAAAAGAGGCGTTAAAAAATGAAACAAGTATTGTTTTCATCATTGATATTTTCAATCGTACTTTTAATGACGATATTAACAGATGCTCAGGTCAAAAAAGAGGAAACTGCTGCTTCTACAGAAAATCAGGTAAAAATAGAGGAAACCGCTGCCTTGACAGGAAAAATAGTTATCGCGG
>JADGBP010000390.1:0-2188 GCA_015231395.1 Desulfamplus sp.
ACATTGTACAGGACATTTTTTAGCTAACTCCGATTGCACCACAGCTTAGTTGGCGAAACAGTAATCTAAGAACCTGATTGTACCTGCGTTTGTTTTCAGAGAGATTTAGAACGATCTCTCTCAACCAATCAAGACCATAACGAAAAATACTGATCGCAGGTCGTCCATGATTTTTAATTTTTATTGGCTTCTGTTGATGCAGCCATTCACCGGTAATATGGCACCAGCTGAATGCAATGGCCAAAACAGCAACCAGTTTTTCTATTCGATCCAGTTTTGTTATGTGGGTCGCTTCAAAATTGAAACCTCTACTTTTAAGACAACCAAAGAGAGTTTCAATTTCCCAGCGCAGTTTATAATCATCCATAGCTGACTCTGGGCACGAATCGGTTACTAAAATGGTAACCGTTCACTCCCCCCTCCCCAATACAAAATTGGGTTATATAAAAATCAGGCACTTAGCTATTTTGACTATCAAAACAGAGGGGGGGGAGTGAACGGTTACCTAAAATGAGATACTCGCCATTAGGGAGTTTCTGACCAATGATAAATACTTTTACTCCACATATTTCTCGAGGTCGGCTGAGTACTCTTATTTGACCTATTTTTAGATTGCGAAAAAGCAATTTTATAGCGACTTGATTCCCTTTTGAACTAATAATTTGAAAGTTCTCTTTGATTCTTATTCTGAAAGAGATTCCTTTCTCTAAAAGATAGGAGAACCATTCGAAGCCTATAAATTCACGATCAGCGGTAAGACATTTGATTTTTGCTATTCCAAAAATTTTTATGAATCTTTCCATCAAGCTGATTCGTTCCCGGGTATTGGAATTTCCTCTTTTATCGAGTGATATCCAAATAATAGGAAAGCAAATGCCCATATAACAGATTCCAAGGCATAGGATATTAATATTTGCTTTTCCAAGCTTCCAATTGGTTCTATCAACCGATAATACCCATTTTTCATTGGAAATAGGCAAAATATTGGCCACCATTCGGCTTATTGAGTCCATATCCATTGAAAAAGATCCAAAAAAACGTTGCAGTCTTTTATATTTGGATTCTGTTTTAGCCTTGCCAGAGAGTGCAGTTGCAATTTCTGTTAGACAGACTGTTCTAGTTTTTAAAAGAGCAGTGATTATATTCGCCAGAAAACTTATTCTGGCAGCGTTCCAATTCAAATTTGTTTTTAAAATGCTTGTTAAATTCATGCGACCTCCAAATCTGTTAAAAAATTAAGTTTTTATTTGGAGATAATATGCATTATTTCAAATATTTAAAGGCAATTTGTTATTTTTTTGTCCTGTACAATGATCTGACGGTCTAATCCATTATTTAAGCTCTTTATCTCTAATTCGTAATCACAAATCTGGTTACACAAATCGCATAAGCATCTGTCTGGTATTTCTTCTTCTGCCTCATCAACTGTTTCTGTTTCCATAAGAACCTCCTGTTTTAATAGAATGTTAAAAAATTAGACAACCAAAAGACCTATCAGCGTGAAGAGAGAACCCTTCATTTTGATAGGTCTATTAGTCGCTGGAGAAATGAACCTAACCAATATGTATTAAACATATAGATATGATTACATGAATATATCTATATGAAATGATTGAAAGTAACTGGAAAAATAGGATAAGTGCTGAGGCTTTGGGGTTGGATAGAGATGCACTATTTATAAACCAAAATTGTCCCCAGGGGGCAAAATTCAGCAGCAGTGCAAACAGGATAAAAAAAGGTTGGATAAAGTATGAAGTGTGCCGTTAATTGTTTTCTGAAAAACATGAGAATTAATGACAATTGTCTGTTTGAATCTCATTTTAAGTTTTACTTTAACTTATAGCTCTTTGAACATTTACACAATTTGATTTACATGTTCGATTTTTGACACTCATTGAACATTAGCGACAGTATCAATTTTTCATAAAGATATATAAAATGAAAAAGGAGGGGTAAAATGAAGAGATTTATAGACAGACTCATAGGAATAATATTCGTATTGACAGCTTTGATAAGTAATGCTGATGCTCACGATATGACCATGCAAGAGTTGATGAGTTGCGAGAGATTCAATTTTTCTGAGTTAATATCAGAAGCCCAAGTAGAATTAAATTCCGATTATCTCCATAAAATTGATTCCCAAAATTAACTCTTTTTCTTTGTCGTTAATCGGAAAACGGTCTATTTC
>JADGBP010000390.1:2222-2801 GCA_015231395.1 Desulfamplus sp.
ATCAGGATAACCGTAAGGACCGTCCGTTCCATAAATACACTTGTGAGCACCAAGTGTTTTAAGGGTCGCAATTCTCAACGACTCATCAAGATATGGACTTGATATGTCGACAAAAATGTTCGGTTTGTTTTTAATATAAGCCCATAGTTCTCCGTAATAAGGAACACCTGCATGTGCATAGATAATTTTTAAAGATGGATAACGTTCAGGAAGATAGCGAAAGTTTCCCATTTCTTTGTTGCCTCCAAGATGCAGTAAAATAGGAAGTCTTTTTTCAACGCAATAAGCACAAGTATCATCAAGCATTTTAATTGGGTATCGATGCCAAAATGGATGACATTTTACACCTATCCATGACGGATTTCCTGCACGTTTATCAATAACTGCAACAGGGTCTTCCACAGCGGGATTTACGAATATCCAACCGTAAAATTTGCTGGGATGAGCTTCAATCGCCGTAACTACTCAGGCATTCTTTTTTAGTGTAGTTTTTTATAAATCATCCGATGAGAAGAGAGAATAACAGAATTGGAGAAATATTTATGATGCAACTTAAAATTCCTTCTGAAAAAGACATAA
>JADGBP010000391.1 GCA_015231395.1 Desulfamplus sp.
CCTGAAAGAAACTCTTTGTCCTGAACTATCTTGATATAAAACGGGATAGTTGTTTTGGGGCCGACTATAATAAAATTTTTCAAGGCTCTTTCAAGACGGCTTGTGGTGTCAGCCCAGGTAAAGCCATAAACAGTCAGTTTTACTAAAAGGGAATCATATGCAGATGGAATTCTATATCCCTGATATACCATTCCGTCCAATCTGATACCTGGACCTCCAGGTGATTGATATACAGAAACAACTTTGTCACTTTCAGGAGCGAAATCCTGTTTAGGGTCTTCCGCGTTAATTCTGACTTCTATGGCAAACCCTCTGCAAAATACATCGCTTTGGGATATATCAAGAGGCATTCCCTGTGTAATCCTTATCTGGCGGCGTACAATGTCAATGCCCGTGATTACCTCTGTAACTGTATGTTCCACCTGAAGACGGGTATTAATCTCAAGAAAATAATATGTATCATCATGGTCTAATAAAAATTCCACTGTCCCCGCATTTCTATAACCTGAATAACGGGCTAATTTCACGGCAGCTTCGCATATTTCTTTTTCAAGATCGGGGCGTATCATACCAGGAGCTATCTCGACAAGTTTTTGATGACGACGCTGAATAGAGCAGTTTCTGGCTCCTAAATGAATAACATTGCCATAATTATCCGCTAAAATCTGAACCTCAATATGTCTGGGGCGTACCAATCCTTTTTCAAGATAAAGACGACCATCTCCAAAACACGATATTGCCTCTTTTTCAGCTAATGGAAGCTGGTCTAAAAGCTCGGCGTCGTTGTTGACACGCCTTATTCCTCTTCCTCCTCCGCCCGCGACTGCTTTCAACATTACAGGATAGCCGCACTCTTTGGCAAAATTAAGAGCGGCGTTAACTCCCGCCTCTCCTTTGGGCAAAATAGAACTTCCGGGAATAACTTTGATTCCTGCTTCCTGTGCAAGCCGTCTTGCAATAGTTTTATCGCCTAAATCCTGAACAACCTGTACAGGTGGGCCTATAAAAACCAACCCCTCTTTTTCACATGCACGGGGAAGATCAGGATTTTCAGCCAGAAATCCATATCCCGGATGCACTGCCTGACACCCGCTTTTTTTGGCAGCCCAGATAACGCGGTCAATATCTAAATAATCTTTGCGTGGGCCAGGTCCAATCCATACAGCTTCATTGGCAATATGAATATGCCTCGATTCCTGATCTGGAGTTTCATATATGGCTACAGCCTTTATCCCCTCTTCTATAACAGCTCGGCAGATTCTTATGGCTATTTCACCTCTATTGGCAATTAAAATTTTATCAAATTTTTTTATCTCGTTCATGTTTTATATTCCTGTTTTATGTGCCTAATTTTTATATTTTTTGTTTTATATTTTTGATATCTATATTGGTGTAACTAAATGGTATTACTAATAATTCACCTATGTCAATGAGATTTTTGCATTCTGATAACGTGAGGGATTCTCATTATGCTCTTCGCTGAACAGCATAAAAATGGTTACAGGGCCAATACGACCAACAAACATGGCGATCATAATAATGATTTTTCCAATTTCATCAAGACGTGTGGTCACTCCCGTTGATAGACCTACTGTTCCTATCGCAGAGGTCACTTCAAATAGTATGTCTCGTGTCGGTATCTGCTGTGTGACTTCAACCATTAACACCATCGCAAGCCAAACCATTACTCCTGCTGAAACTATGGTAATGGCACGATAAATGATTCTGGATTGAATCCTGAGGTTTTTAATGACCACGCTTTTATGATTGGTTATGTTTGCCCAGAACGTAAGCACAAGTATGCCGATTGTTGTGGTCTTCACACCTCCAGCGGTTCCACCAGGACTTCCGCCGATAAACATAAAACAGAGCATGACAATGAAAGTCGGGGAGGCCACGCCAGCAATATCCACGGAGTTGAATCCGGCGGTACGCAGTGTGACAGATTGAAACCATGCATTGTGGATTTTATCAGCAACAGAGAATCCGGAGAGCACACCGTTCCAGTCAAAAACCAGAAAAAAAAGTGTTCCAGAGATTAACAAGATACCAGTTGTTATCAAAGCAATGTAAGGGGCAATTGGTATGGTTTTGCCAGTTATCAATCTGGGAACAAGCAGAGTTGTGGCAGGAGCAATTCCTCCGAAAATAATGAGAATGGCAACAGTATGAAGAATCAAGGGGTATCTTTGGTAGGAAATCAAGTTGTCACTTTGCAGTGCAAAACCGGCATTGCAGAATGCAGATATTGCGGTAAACCCTCCTCGCCATATTGCCTGCCCCGGAGCATCTCCGATCTGATAGAAAAGTATGGCAAGCATCAGTGCTCCAAGCCCTTCAGCTATAAAGGTGAATTTAAGAATGGTGACAAGAGATTGAATCAGGTCTTTATGATCTGTGTCCGTCATTGTTGTCATAAGCCGTTCCTGACGCAGGGTTAATCGTCTGCCCATTGTGTGCAGCCCTACTGTGGTGATACTCATAATTCCCAGTCCACCCAGTTGAATTAAGATCAAGATAAAAGCATGACCGGTTACACTGAAATCTACGGGCGTGTCAAGTACAATCAAGCCCGTGACACATACAGCACTGACCGATGTGAATGCGGCATCTACAAGGTCGATAGTATTTTTGGCAGAGCAAACAGGTATCATAAGCAATGCTGTTCCAAGAAGGCACAACCCCATGAATGTTGTAAGCATTACCCGTGACGGATGGTTCAAAAACATCTCCCACCACTGACCGGAACGGTCATGTGCTGATTCGGAAGGTGAAGATGCTGGCAGTGTCAGAATTATCAA
>JADGBP010000392.1 GCA_015231395.1 Desulfamplus sp.
TTGGTAAAACCGTGATGTGAGAGAGGACTGGCGTTGAATGCTTTCCATATAAAGGGGCACGGAGCGTTTTATCATGTCATCAAAAACATCAGTTACCTCTTCGTTGAATTCAAAGGCAGGTACAGGCTCTTGTTTAAAGACAAATATATTATCTTTTTTTATTTCCAAAGGGTTGTTATTATTACCATTCATCATATGGTGTTTACCACTCAATCAAATTATGCAAAATCATCTTCACTGCCTCAAGAGCTACAATATACCCAAAAATTCCACTGATCATTGAAAGGCTTCCCATTGGATTTCTTAGTCTGCCATTATCAAAATAATTTTTCTCAAGGATATCCGACACAGTATCTTTTTTTGAGATTTCAGTGGAATAAACACAGTGAATACCGCCATCAACGCCCATTCTTCTCAATCTTTTTCTAACCGATTTTGCCAGGGGACAGACTATTGTTTCGGAAATATCTCCGGTTTTGATAGCTAAAGGATCTTTACGTCTGGCAGCTCCCATACTTGATACTACTGGTATTTTTCTTTTAACCAGCTCGTATAGAATATTGACCTTCGGATTAAGGCTGTCAATGGCATCTACCACAATGTCAGTTCCGGAACTGAACACATCGTCAAATGTGTCTTTGTGGCAGAGAATGTTAAAACATTCGACCTGCATATCCGGATTTATCTGCTTTAACCGCTCAAAGGCAACATCTGTTTTAAGTCTGCCAATATTTGGTTCCAATGCAAGAAGTTGTCGATTGAAATTACTGATGCCGATCTCGTCAAAATCAACAATTTTCAGTTTTCCGATACCACTTCTGGCAAGTGCCTCTATGGCATGGGATCCTACAGCCCCAAGACCAATTACAGTGGCTGTTGATTCTTCAAGTTTGTCCATTGCTCTTGAACCAAGGAGAAGTTCTGTGCGTTTGAATTTTTCTCTGTTAAACGGCATGTGAAATTTAATTCATAACCTTATTTTGATTAATGGAGAGATTGAATTTTTTGAATAAAAAAATGGGTAAAAAATGGAGGTTGCGGTTATTTCAAGATAATATTTATGATAAAACGACCAATCAATATCGAAGAAAGTCCAACGACTACATGAATGATTACATTTAACAAGGCAAAATCAACTCTTTTGGCATGGAAAAGCTGTATGGTTTCATTACCAAATGTGGAAAATGTGGTGAAGGCACCTAAAAATCCCATGAAGAGAAACATGCGTATTTCAGGCGAGAGTAATTCTTTGATCTCGTCCATCCTTGAAAGCATCCCTATAGCCATACATCCGCTGAGATTCACAATCAGGGTACCTAATGGAAAATCCAAAATCGGATTGCGATTTTGGATATAAGTGCCAAGCCAAAATCTAAGAATTGCACCCATAAAACCACCCATTCCTACCAGAATTATTTTTAACATGAGTATTTATTGTATTCCTTACCATAAAACACATTGGCTTTTCATGGTTGGGGGTGGTCTGATTTCCATCCAACCATGAGCGTTTGCCGTGAAAACACATACATTTGGACGATACAAAATAAAAAACCCTTGATTTCTCAAGGGTTTTTGTATGTTACTTGGATTGTTCTGAATTTTATTGGATTGCTCTTAATAGTGGTAGCGGGGAGAGGATTCGAACCTCTGACCTTCGGGTTATGAGCCCGACGAGCTACCAGACTGCTCCACCCCGCAGCAATTCAGCGAATATAGATTAAAAAAAAAATCAGGTCAAGACAAATTTGAGAATTACTTAAATTTATTTCTGTTCTTATGCAGGAATTTCAATCATACCAAATCAATCAAAGAATAATCATACAACATCAATCAAAGAACAATTTTATCGAATCCGCTTATGTTCTTAATTGAATTTGCTTATGTTCTTAATTTTCTGTTTTTGAAAAGAATGATTTAAGAACACGATGCAAAAACACAAGGCAGCTTGGATTACAAGAGAGCTTCAAGTTTTGTCTTAAGTTCATCATATGTATTTGTCACATCAAACTCAGGGAACTCTCTGATTACGTTGTCGGGTGGTCTGAAAAAGAAACCATGATCTGCCTCTTTGAGCATTGCAGTATCATTATACGAATCTCCAAAGGCAATGGTTGTATAATTCAGCCCCTTAAGTGCTTTTATCGCGTGTTTTTTCTGGTTTGCCTGTCTTAGTTTGTAGTCTGCAATTCTTCCATTGCTGTCAATAATTAGGCTATGGCACAGAAGAGCAGGATAATTGAGTTTTTTCATTAGAGGTCTGGCAAATTCTTCAAATGTATCTGATAAAATAATGATCTGGTAACGTTCTCTGATCCAGTGCAGAGTTTCCCATGCACCGTCAGGGAGTTCAATGGTTGCGATTATATCGGTAATATCTTTGAGCTTAAGACCATGTTGATCCAGAAGTGAGAGTCTTTTTGTCATCAGAACATCATAGTCACTTATTTCTCTTGTGGTAAGTTTTAGAGCTTCAATACCGGTTTTTTGTGCAACATTAACCCATATCTCCGGAATAAAAACTCCTTCAAGATCAGAACAGATTATTTTCATTGTGTTTTCCTGTTTAATATGTAGTGTTTTCTTTTTTTGGCGGATATTCTTTTTATAATTGCATCAAAATTTTCACAAATGCATCAAGCTTTTTACAAAAGCGTCACGCTTTTTGCAACTTCACCAAGAGTCTTTCCAAACTCAGGGATATGTGTTTCCACAGTGTAGCCGCATTTCTCAAAGCAGATTTTTCGCACAAGAGAGAACCCGTTGCTGTGAACACCGCTGGAAGCAAGCCCTATCAG
>JADGBP010000393.1 GCA_015231395.1 Desulfamplus sp.
AACAGGGGAAAGATTATAGAAACAGGTACTCATCAGGAGTTGATGGCAATGGGTGGAGAATACTTTAAGATGCAGAATATGCAACATTCTGCAAATAGTTAATTTTTTCGTTAAATATATAAGGATAAATACCATGACAATTTCCCAGCAACTGCTCGATATTTTAGTATGTCCAAAATGCAAAGGAGATATCTACTTGACCGCTAAACAAGATGGGCTTGTGTGTAAAGCTTGCAGCCTTGTCTATGAAATACGGGATGATATTCCCATAATGCTGATTGAGGAGGCAAAACCGTTAGCAAAGTCAACGCCCCATACCCATAAAGATTAGGCGTTTCATTTAAAGATTAGGTGTTTCATTGGAGCTTTTTATGAAAAGCATTAAAGAGAGGCTATCGGCAATAAAACTTCTGCTCCTTGATGTTGATGGAGTCCTTACCGATGGAAAAATAACCTACACAGACTCAGGAGAAGAGATTAAAAACTTTTGTGTCAAAGATGGGCTTGGTCTGAGACTGCTTATGAATTCCGGTGTCAAGGTTGGTATTATCACCGGAAGATCTGCCGGCGGTGCATTGACTCAAAGGTGCAGAAACCTGGGGATTGACATAGTATTTCACGGGATAAAAGATAAAACAGCCGCTTTGAAAAAAATCGTCGAGGAACAGGTAATTGATATTCCTGAAGTGGCTTTTGTCGGTGATGATCTTCCTGATGTCTCTGTAATGAAACAGTGCGGTTTTTCATTTGCCGTTGTCAATTCCTCACCGGAAGTAATAAGACATGCGGATTATACTACTGCAAACAGAGGAGGAGATGGGGCAGTACGGGAAATATGTGAGGCTATTTTAAAGGCAAAAGGCTTGTGGGAAGGGATTCTGGACAGATTCATAAGCTCCACAATTCATAATAATTAAATTGGCAAGAGTAGGGGCAATCCCTTGCGGTTGCCCTTCTTCAACATTGAGATACCAAAATATTTTTCTAAAAATCTATAATACAGGGAGTTTTTCACGGGAATCAATATTCTATAAATTACTCCCTGAGCATCATACCATTACAAATTTATGAACTACACTTTCCCGGATAGCAGCACCCCTTCAATAAACGGGTCAAGATCACCATCCATAACCCGATCCACATCACCCACCTCAAAGTCTGTTCTGTGATCCTTTACCATCCTGTAAGGATGCATCACATATGAACGTATCTGGCTGCCCCACGCAATCTCATCCTTGGTATCATGAAGATCTTGCATCTTTTTGCTTTGTCTTTCTTTTTCGAGCTGATATAGCCTCGACATCAAAAGCTTCATGGCAATCTCACGATTCCGGTGCTGAGAAGACTCCTGCTGGCACTGTACCACAACACCTGTTGGTATATGGGTAATCCTGACCGCACTGCTGGTTTTGTTTACATGCTGACCGCCCGCACCACTGGCTCTGTAAACATCTGTTCTTAAATCTTTTTCATCAATCTCAACATGGATGTCATTGTTAATCTCAGGATAGACAAAAACCGATGCAAACGAGGTATGACGTTTTCCGGTTGAACTGAAAGGAGAAATACGGACAAGCCTGTGCACTCCTGATTCAACCTTCATAAAACCATAACAGTTGGTACCAGATACTGTAAAGGTTGCCCCTTTAAGACCTGCCTCATCACCGGGCTGGTAATCAATCATCTGAAGTTTATACCCTCTCTTGTCAATCCATCGGGTGTACATCCTGAAAAGTCTTTCAGCCCAGTCTTGAGAGTCAGTTCCTCCGGCTCCGGCATTGATGGATACAATAGCGTTTCTGGTATCATCATCCCCATCAAGAACTATATCAATTGAGAATTTTTTGACCTTCTGTTCCAGATCTTTAACTAAAACTTCCACCTCAGACTCTGTCTCTTTGTCCCCCTCTTCACGGGCAAGGGAATACAGTGTATCTGCATCTTCAATATCACGGTGAATCTCTTCCCATGCATCGATAAATTCTGAAATTCTTGTACGTTCTTTTAAAAGGGTGGTTGCTCTGTCTGTATCGTTCCAGAAATCTTCTTTGGCAATAAAGCTCTCAAGTTCTCTCAGGCGATTTCGTTTGACCGGCAAGTCAAAGATACTCCTGTAATTGTTTTGATTTATCGTATAATCCTGTAATGCTCTGTTTTATTAATTCAACTGCCATGGGCTATCCGCTACTGGAAATCAAAAGACCCGTCACAGTTTGTTTTAGATGAGATCATAGGATTTTTGTCTGTCCCCATTTTTTATGGTGCACATGACTTTCACAAAACCGCATTGGCAGGTTTTATTTTATTCAGGATTCTGGACATGATAAAGATTTTTCCAGCAAGCTATGTTGACAAAAATGTAAAAGGTTCTACTGGAATTATTTTTGATGATGTTATTTCGGCAGGATATGCGGCTTTAGGTCTTTTTATTCTTGATCAGATTAAATTTTAAAAATACCCGCCTCTCTCAAAAATATCTGCCTGGCTCAAAATTTTCTGCCTGGCTCAAAAATACCTGCCACCCTCAAGATTCAGGAGATATCGTTTAATATCAAGCCCGCCTGAAAAGCCTGTAAGAGAGCCATCAGCACCAATGACCCTGTGACAAGGAATTATGACAGGAATTGGATTTTTTCCCACAGCTCCGCCTACTGCACGGCATCCTTTAGACCTGCCATCGCATTTGAATGTCTGCATCACTGCGGTATGCATTTTAATGATGACCATATTTTGCCGGAAATAATTGATCCAGTTACCAGCGATGTTATCCCATTGGGGCAGACAGGAGAACTTGT
>JADGBP010000394.1 GCA_015231395.1 Desulfamplus sp.
AAACAGAACTGGCAATTGACTTCTTGATAATTCCACCGCAGGTTTTTGCAGAAACGTCCTGACAGAGAGAACAATCAGAACAAAAATCTGGGAAAGCTCCAGCGGATTGACAAGAGGAATGTATGGAAGAGGCACAGGGTTGCCATGATAAAAATTACTCCTTAAAATCCACAAAATCATAAAAAAAGCGGGGAGTGTAACTCCTTGATTCAAATAATGGCTGGCATGTTTTTTAACCGGCCATTTCAGGAGTTCACTCTTTTGGATAAGCAGCAGAATAAAAAAAGCCGGGACAATGCCCCAGAATATCCTTGACCATATTATTGAGTCATTTACCGGACTGACAAATTGTCTGACAGTCCATACTGTTTCATGTGACAGAATGAATATCAGCATCCACATGGTAATAATATGCCACCAGGGAATCAGTCTGATAATCAATTCAGGTATAACCATAATATATTTTTCAGCGATCATTTTTGATTTCAGTCTATTATCACCAGATAAATGATTATCATCAGATAAATGATTCTTACCAGACAACTGATGATCAATATCGTTATCAATTTGCCTGTCACCATGTTTTTCAAGTTGTTTGTCAAATTGCCACAGCAGACCATACTGCACTGCAAAAGCTGTAATCCAGACAACACCTCCCCAATTTGCAAAAAGATGGGAAGTAGCATAAAGGTTAAAAAAAGCACCGTAAATGTCAATAAGCTCCAGTGCAATGATGCATAGCATTACAGGCAGGAATCCCATCATTGAATATGTTAATTGCCGCCATCTGAACCTGATGGCAATCATGGACATTACCTGGCAACTGAGAGCACAGTAAAGAAGATATGCATGGTCTTTAATCTTCTGAAGATATGCGTGGTATTTATATTGATTGGAAAATTGATCTTTAATCTCATGAAATCCTCCGCCAAACCACCAGAAAAGTCCCCAGATAAGAAGTGGAATATGAAAATAGTGCTCCCAGTTTCTCAATTTTTCGCTGTTGCTGAACAGATAGTAACTGGAGAACAAGCCTGCAATGCTTATAAAAACGCATCCAAGATAGAAGTGGTTTATAAATAGCATTGAATGGGAAGTGGCACCGGAATAATAATTGGAAAAAAAGTAGTTGTGAAAATTCAAATACTCGTAATGATAGTTAGTGGCAGATAGAAAAGCGATACCTGCACCAAACTGGAGCAGCATGCCAAAAAGACGTGCTAAAAGACGGTTTTGACGCACACCCACCCAAACCATTGCCCCGCCTTCAAGTGCCCATGCAGTTGATGTCCATTTTCCGTCCAGTGCAAGGGGAATGGCAAGCGAGCCAAACACAACACACATAGCAATAAATGCTTCTGTGAGCATCCTCATTCCTTCAACAAGACGATTCCACAGAACTGTTGCAAGCACAATATAAAACAGACCAAGCGTCAGAGCGGTAATGGCAATTCCATATTCCATATGACTTACAAGAGAACTTTGCAGACCAAAACATACAAGGGGAACACCAAAGACAAGAGGACCATCAATAAAACCCTTTAGTTTCAGAGGCTGCCGATGTGCAAAAAGAATAGATATAGTTACATAAAAAAGAAAGAACAGAATTAAAAAGGGTTCTGTGGTGGGGAAAAAATCAGGTTTGTAATATTTGCTTCCCCAGAGGGCAGAAATGATAAAGGTAAATGCAAATCCGATAAGATTAAGTTCTCGCCATGCCTTGAACCATGCAATGCCAAGAACTCCACAGTTGAGCAAGGCATAATATGAAAAGAGCATCACATGACTGCCGCTGCCGGTTGACATAAGCACAGGAGCGAGAAAACCACCGATAATACCTGTAATAGCCAGGGATTTGGCATCCTGCATCACCGCCAAGGCTCCAGATAGTGCCACCAGCATAATCATGATAAAAAGAGACAATGTGTGCGGCATAAGATGATAGAGTTTGGAAGCTGCAAAAATAGTTAGATAAAGTATTCCAATACCTCCACCCTGAAGTACAAGCCCGTATTGCAAACGTGCCGGAATTTTCTCAGTTTCAGCTATTTCAACTCTATTTCCAGCTATTGTACTTTTTGTTCCAGATATTGTACTTTTTGTTCCAGATATTTTATTTCTCATTGACCACCCTGCAACAAGCATGGCAATGCCGGCTGCAACCACAGAGACAAGTCTTAACTCTATTGGAAAAAGATTACGCTGGGCTGCATATTTGAGCAGGAAAGAAACTCCGAAGAAAATAATTATCATGCCAATTTTAAGCACCACATTTCCGGTGGTAAAAAAAGACTTTATATTATCAATAAAACTTTTAATGCTTTGTGTAATTGTTCTGTCTGTTTTGTAGTCTGAATCTATTTTTTGTTTTTTGTGTTCTTCGGCAGTTGCAATTTTTTCAGGGGAAGGTTCTTCGGTTGGAATTTGATGCTGTTTAGGGGAATAGGCTTCTTCGGCTGGAATTTGATGCTGTTCAGGGGAATGAGCTTTTTCGGCTGGTTCTGCGGTTGATGTGTAATGATGTTCAGGTGGATGTTTTTTTATTGAAGTGTGCTGATCTTCAGGTTTATGCTCTTCCATCGACGCTTGCTGATCTTCAGAATAATTTTGTTTATATTGATCAGGTTTAATATGATGAAAGCGTAAATCCTTAGCCTGATCAATATAAACAAAATTATTCTGAAGATCAGCAAGCGTCGTAAAAAGAGAGAGAAGAAGAAATCCTCTCTCGCTGTCGGAGTGGCCTTACCATCTACTTCTATTACTAAAACGTCTCCTTTTTCCGG
>JADGBP010000395.1 GCA_015231395.1 Desulfamplus sp.
TTCTGGTTCTTAACAACAAAATGAGGTGAGATTATGCTCAAAAATCGTGGAGGATACAGGGGAAAACCAAAGCCCAAATTGCCACCACACCTGAAACGTGTTCCTGTTAATGCCCGTATTCAGCAGTGGATGGTGGATAAATTGAAAAAGAAGGGAGAGGTCGGATATGTTTTAGAGGAAATACTCATTAACGCTGGTTTTGAATATCATGAACCTGAGGTCAAAGAAACGCTCAATTCCTGATATTTTTTTGTACTAACTGGGTCAATTTTGTTGACCGCTACCGGGTCATTTATTTTGGCCATTGACACCGTGAATCGTAAATCCCATTTTTGCAAGATGTTCAGCATGTGCAGCAGTTCCGCATCCAAGTTCTAATATAGTTTCTGCATTTGGAGCATACTCTTTAATCAACTTTGCAGCATAATCTGATTCTGCACCATAATCTTTATCTTTATATAAAAGATCATAGTAACCAGCATAAAGATCAAAAACATCTTTCATTTTAAAATATCCTTAACTGCATTTGATACTTGAATCATCTGTTCTTCAGTCAACGCCATGCCGCTTGGAATATAAAATCCTTGTTTATAAAGCCTTTCTGCTTCAGGATAGCTTTCTCCTTTAAACAGACCCATTTTTTTTAATATTGGCTGCTGGTGCATAGGACAGAAAAAAGGACGGCATCCAATTCCTTTTTCTCCAAGTCTTTTCATTGCCTGTAGAGCATCAAGACCAGAATTTTTACCTAAAACAAGCCCGTAAACCCAATAGATATTATCAGCATAATCAGTTTTTGCTAAAGGCAGCTGCAATCCATCAATATGATTAAGAAGCTCACTATATCGTTTTCCCATGTTACGCTTAATTCTAACAAACTCGTCTAACCTCTCTAACTGGGCTGATCCTAAAGCTGCTTGAAGATTAGTCATGCGGTAATTCCAGCCAAGCCTTTCATGCACAAATCTTTTATCAGGCTGAAAGCATAAATTACGCAGGCTTTGGCAGGTTTCAGCAAGCAGATCATCATCAGTAAGAACCATACCGCCTTCGCCTGTGGTAATATGCTTGTTTGGATAAAAGCTGAATGTGCTGATATCACCAAAACTTCCGCATGGTTTTCCTTTATATAACTGCCCGTGCATCTGTGATGCATCTTCAATTATTTTAAGGTTGTATTTCTCAGCAAGTTGTAAAACAGGATCAATATCTACAGGCAGTCCAAAAATATGAACAACCATTATTGCTTTAGTTTTAGAAGTTATCGCAGCTTCAATCTGATTAATATCCATGTTCCATGTACCAGCATCACTATCAACAAGCACAGGCTTTGCACCGCTTCTTATAATCTGACCAATACATGAGATAATAGTAAAAGCAGGCATAATAACTTCATCTCCAGCACCAATTCCCAATGATTCAACTGCAATATCAAGAGCAGCCGTGCCATTAGAGACAGCAATACCATGTCTGCGTCCAACTCTTTGAGCAAAAGAAGACTCAAATTTTTTTACAAAAGGTCCTTCAGAAGATATCCAGCCGGAGTCAATACATTCAGCAAGATATTTTTTTTCATTTCCGTTTAATAACGGTTCATTTACTGGAATCATAATTTATCCAAGTTGAAATATGATTTATCAAAACAGTTCAGAAATTTCTCTTCAGCTCCGCAATCTCATTATCTCCTGAATCCGTGGCACGCTTTTTGATATATCTTGAAATCATTGGAAAAAATCTATTTGTTACTTCACCTGCGAGGTGAAAGCCAAAAGTAAATATTCGGTAATCCCCGTATAGAGAAGGTCAGACTGTTCTTTGAAAAAGTTGGATTAGGTACTCAAGTTGTAGACACACCTATCCATTGGGCTTTCATATGCATTGAAGCCGTATGGTAAGGGCACGATTTGATGTAAATCGAATGGTAGTAGGGGGGGTGTTTTGCCCCCGCTGTTTTGGGAGCAAGCGATGATCATAACCCTTCCTGATGACTTACCTGCTGTCAGCGACACATCCCATGCAGGTTGACCATTTCAGGATGTGTCGTTATCAGGATTGGGTGGGGCTCTGTAGATTGTTAACGCCTGCTCACTCATATTCCACGGGAGGAATGGGGATACATCCTCTAATGGAAGAGAGCCGTTTTCAGCACATGCCCTCAAGAAATTTTGGAGCCACACTTGAGGGTTAATTTTCCAAAGGAGCAGGGTTTGGAAGATGGAAAAGAGCATGGAAGCCAGAAGACCACTCCATAAGGAGCAGGAGCCGTAGAAATTTTTTCGACCAACCACCGGACCCCTGAGTGCTCGCTCTGCTTCATTGTTGTCCATGGGAATCTCAGGGTTGTCGACAAAAAGGATCAATCCATCCCAGTGTCTCTGGAGACTTTCAAGCACCTTTTTGTGCTCTGGATGAAGGGTTTCACACGCCAATTCATGAAGCATGTTTTGCTTTGTCTCCGAGACCGAATTGCGCAGTACCACATCCGCTTTGTCGAATTCTTGCGGCATATGAGCAATTTCCAGTCTAAGATTGTTAAGGTGGTAGAGATTGCGAATATCTTCCACCCAGTTCATTGCCCACTCTTCATGATCGGGCTGGTTTTTTGCCAGATTGAGAAAATCTCTCCGCACATGACTCCAGCACCATGCCAGGCGGAGAGAGCCGTCCTTCTCTTTGACCAGGGTTTTGTAAGCCGAGTAACGGTCAACGGAGAGAATGCTCTCGCGGTTGATATCTTTCAGATGAGACAGGGGAACTTGGGAAGAGCGACTTTTGTCCAGAATAT
>JADGBP010000396.1 GCA_015231395.1 Desulfamplus sp.
TGCACCTTTTCATACTATAGACTTCCAGAAAAATATTTTGGTATCTCAATTTTTAAGAAGGGCAACCGCAAGGGATTGCCCCTACGATTGCCAATTTAATTATCTGGAAAACTATAATGCACATTCTGGTGCTGATGCCTGAATAATGTTTCTGTTGCTCTCCATTTCAAATCTTTTAATCTTATTATCTCCGCCAATTTCAAGTGTTGCGTCGCTCTCTTGAAGAAGGGCATCTGCATTAATGACGATTATCCCACCTGAAGCATCTTCTGCATCAGTGCTTGCCTGAATAAATCCGGTTTGCATAACAAGAAAATTAGTAGGAGCAGTATCTTTGTTTATACTTATATTTCCTCCGTCTTTTCCGCCTCTATCGGAAACAGATGTAGTAATCTGACCATCATGTAGATAGATCATTGCTGCATTTATTTCAATGTCGCTGGCACGAGTATTACCATTATTTTTAGAAGATGAAGATATAGATGATCCGCTTTCAATTTTTAGCTGCGTGGTGTTGAGTGTGATGGAGTTTTTCGGCATGTTGGCAAGTTTTTCTTTAGGAAGTGTCTGATATGCGGCAATTGAAATTTGTGCATTATTTAAAAGAGTTATAGAGTCAGCATTGATTAAGATATTACCGGCATAGCCTGTGGAATCTGGTGCAATATTGCCTCCAACACCAGTAAAATATATATGGTTCAGCCCATCAATTTTAATATTTCCAGCATTAATTTTTATATTGCCAGCATCTCCTTTTGACCATGTGGAACTTGAGATCGTAGCCTCATTGAGAATCTCCAGCAGACCTGTTACTGTTATCTCTACTGTACCTGCTTTACCTTCAGAATCTGTTGATTCAGCAGTACTTAAAACACCGGTAAGTTGGAAGAAATTTCCCTGTCCGTCAATTTTCATATTTTTGGCATTAATTTTTATATTGCCGGCATCTCCTTTTGACCATGTGGAACTTATTATTTCAGAACCATTGAGAATTTCCAGCAGACCAGATACAGTAATTTCTATCGTGCCGGCTTTGCCTTCGGAGTTTGTTGTTGAGGTGTTGCTTGCAATACCGTTAAAATAGCTGCTGTCCTGACCGTCAATTTTCATATCTCCGGCGTTGACTTTCACATCTCCGGCATCGCCTTTTGACCAGGTGGAGCTTGATATTGCAGCACCATTAAGAATCTGCAGCAGACCAGCTGCGGTTATTGTCACTGTACCGGCTTTCCCTTCGGAGTTTGCTGCCCTGGCACGGCTTGCAACACCAGTAAATTGCAAATCGTTTCCCTGTCTGTCAATTGTCATCTGGTCAACGTTAATAGTTACCCTGCCGGCATTACCTTTTGCACGAGTATCGCTTAATATTACACCACCATTGAGCAACTCAAGCAAACCTTTTATACTTAATATAACTTGACCGGCATTGCCTTCCGAGTCTGTTAAAGCATTGCTTATAACACCTGTAATATCGCGGTTTGCCTGCCCATCAATTTTCATCTCACCGGCTTTAATGCTAACACTTCCGGAATCACCTTTTGACCATGTAGAGCTTGAGATTACAGACCCATCTAACACTTCAAGTTTGTTATCAACCGCAATATCAACACCCTTATCGGCATTGTTATCACCTGTGTTGTCAGCGGCAATTGTTGTTCCGATGCTTTTTGCATTCACTGCTTTTACAGCAACGTTTCCACCACCATTGCCACTGACGTAAATTATTGCATTCTCCATCAATAAATCGCCTTTTGCTGTGAGTTCTATCTCTCCGCCTTCATTTACTAAGATTGCCTGTTTTTCTTCTGTTCCAATCTTTGCTCCCTTGATTGTTATATCCTTACTGCTGGTTAATGAAACCTTGCTTTCAGGAGCAAACGAAAGCATTGAACCATTGATTTCAATATCTTTGCCATTAATCTCAATGCTTGCTGATTGCGTTCCTAAAAATCCGAACGCCTCTGGTGCAGCCTGTGTCAGGGTGCTTTGTTCTGATTTTGATGCTTTGAAAGATGCTCCATCTGCAAATTTGAGTTCATTTCCAGTGCTTACGTGAAAAGCTGCCGGAACATCAACTTTTGCATTTTGACCGAAGATCACACCGCTCGGGTTGATGAAATAGAAGTCTGCCGTGCCAATGTTTGACCGCAGAGTGCCATCAATATTTGATGTTTCTCCGCCAGTTACTCTTGAGATAATATTTTGAATTGAGTCCGAGCCTGTAAAGGTTGCACTCTCCTCGGTCTTGATGCTGAATTTCTCGAAGCTGTGGAAAAGGTTGTTGCCTTTGAGTGTGCCAAGAGTTTCAGGAATGGCATAATCGGGTCCGGTCAGGGATTGGGCTGCACCAAGTGAGCCGTCAGTTGAAATATCGGCATGGAGCAGGGTAGGGGAGGTAAAGCAAAAGAGAAACAGAAATAAGTTGATGATGAGTTGTTTTGGGTTCATTTGTTTTCCTTTCCAACATGCTCAAAATTGAGAATATCCATGTTATCGCTTCCCATGCCCATAGCGTATATCTTTGCCTTTGAAAGTTTGTTCTGTATATTTTCGGGAATGTGGAGACATGAAAATATAGGAATCAGCCGTTTTTCCCTGTGTTCCGGAAAATAGTTGTATATCTCTTCTTTGAGCAGTTTCACAAATTCATCAACATATGTTTCCCGTGCCGTGGCTTTGGTTTCATTGACAATAAAGATATTTTTAGATACAAAAATTATATCAAATTCCTTTACTTTAGAAGAATCAACTCTATTTTTTCTATTGTAACGAATT
>JADGBP010000397.1:0-1325 GCA_015231395.1 Desulfamplus sp.
TCCTTATTATTTCCTTATTATTTCCAATCCTCTAAACCATAAGTGTTTAGAATCTCTTTGAGTTTTCCGTTTGCCCTCATCTCTCTTACCCCTTCTGTAATAAGGTTGGCATACTCTTTTGACTTTGGGTTATTTTGAGAAAAGGCTATAAAAATATAATTTGTTTTGTCTGTTGGAAGAGTTCCTGCTATCTCTACATCTCGTAAAACACCCATTTTATGAGCCATTGCTTCAAAAACAGATTTATCTTCAATAACAACATCAATCCTACCCAAAAGTAGTTTTTTTATGTTGGATTCTAAAGGGTTATCTCCATATAATACCTGAACAAATGGAGCTTGTCCTTTTTTAAAATATTCATTAAGCTCCTCACTACCGTAGGAGTAATCTTTGATTATCCCTACCTTTACCAACTTTAAAGATTCAATTCCTTCGTATCTCCAAGTTGTAGAACCTTTTTTTATATAAAAGGTGTTCCGCATTATTCCTAATTCTTCTTCAGAGAATATACAGCCAGGATTTTCTCGGTATGAACCTCCTATAGCCCCATTCCATTTTCCTGATTCAACTTCTTTACAGGTTCGTGCCCAATTCAGAATTTTATAGTCAATCTGATGTCCTGCTTTTTTAAATATATAATCTGTTATTTCAATAATATAGCCCGGCTTTTCAGAGTTTGGTTCTCCATTATATGGATACCACTTATCAGCTCTTAAAGTAATTACATCTGCAAAAGCTCTCAACGGAACTAAAGGTATAATCAGAAAAACTAAAACAGACATTACTGATATTAGTGCAGTTACCAACATTTTTTTCAGCATAAAAACCTCCTGTTTATCTATTGTTGTTAATTAGTTTAATTTATCCTCCATAATTTTAATCACAAAGTATGAAATATCTGGATATACAGGCTCAATTTTGTGGTCAATCTGAAATTGCAAGTATGCTTTGGAAACTTTAGGTCCCCAAATTCCATCAATCCCACCAACATTATAACCAAGAGTTTTTAGAACTTTTTGAATAAGCGTTACTTGATCTTTTGTGCCCATCTGTTCAAAATCATCAAAGGTTGTCTTGTTTGATGTTTGGGCTATAGAGTTAGATTGTATTGCAGCAGAATTGGATTCAATCGCCTTATTATCAGGACAAGGTGAAGGCGTTGCTGAAGTTGAAGAAACTTCAGGACACGGTTTACAATCAGGGCAAGGGGCAATTTCAGGACATGGTGTGCCTTGCGATTTATTTGGTAAATAGATAGAGAGATAGCCAGCTTTTTTAACAAAATTTTGTCCCTGACTTGGTTCAAGCATAAAGTTTATAAATTT
>JADGBP010000397.1:1425-2770 GCA_015231395.1 Desulfamplus sp.
CAGGGCAAGGGGCAATTTCAGGACATGGTGTGCCTTGCGATTTATTTGGTAAATAGATAGAGAGATAGCCAGCTTTTTTAACAAAATTTTGTCCCTGACTTGGTTCAAGCATAAAGTTTATAAATTTCCCCACCTCTCCAGAAGGAAAACCTTTGGTAAACATAAAAAGAGGTCTTGTAATTGGGTATGACCCATTGACTGCCGTGCTTTCAGAAGCTGTAACACCATTGACAGAAAGAGCCTTTACAGTTGTATTCAAATGACCAATTCCAATATACCCAATTGAATTTGGGGTATTAATAACCGATTTAATAACTTCAGAACCTGATGTTTTAGGTTGAACAGTAGGTGTTAGAGGGGTATCAGCCATAACCATCTCATTCCAAACCTCAAATGTTCCTGATGAAGGGTCTCTTGATAAAATTGCTATAGGGGCATCATTCCCGCCAAGCTCTTTCCAATTTTTTATCTCTCCATTGTAGATTCTCTTAAGATTCTCCATTTTTATATCTTTGATGTTGTTGCTCTTATGAATAATTGGCACAATACAATCATAGGCAATCCTGAAAGGGACAGGAACTCTGCCTTTTTCATACGCCATTGATGCCTCTTTATCTTTTATAAATCTGGACGAATTAGCAATATCAACTGTTCCATCAATCAGAGCTTTTATGCCGTTACCAGAGCCGCTGCTTTTTACGGTAATATCAACATTGCTGTTCTCTTTCATGTATGCTTTTGCAGCTTCTTGAGCTATAGGAAGCACAGTGGTTGAACCTTCAATAAGAATTTTTACAGGTTTGTTTGTAGATGCCATTGCCTTTGATACTATTTTAGATGGGGCTAATGTCTGAAAAATAGTTAGAAGAATAAATATCATAGCCATAGCAACCGCCTTAGATGTAGCTTCTGATTTCACTGCATGATTTGAATTGCTTTCAGCAGCTGATCTTTTTTGAGAGTCTATTGTTTGTTGCATATTATTTTGTTGAGCCCGCATGTTTTTGTGTTGCTCCTGCATATTTTTATGTGCCTCTCTCATTTTGGTTGTCATTTTAAGAGCAAGATCAAGGCTTATCTGCATACTCTGCACTGACTTTGCAAGGTGAGTAATCTCACGGCTGGCTTTTACCTCTATATTATTGCTAAAATCTCCTTGACCTATTCTTTCAGCCGCATCTTTTATTTTCATAAGAGGACGCACAATTCTTTTGGTAATAAGTTGAGAGCTAAATATAACGCTTACAATTAATCCAAGAACAAAAAGAGCCAATATTTGTATCAACTGATTGAGCATGGTTTTTTGAATCTCTTGCTCTTTTTTAGCAAGAAAATTCTCAATATC
>JADGBP010000398.1 GCA_015231395.1 Desulfamplus sp.
CCTGCGATACCAAGTATTTTTCCCTGTAGCAATTGAAAGCTTATCTGATTCAGAATACTTTTTTGGGCATGGTCAACATTTTTCTTCTGATTTTTATCAATCTGATTTTTATTGCTATATTTATTCTGGCTTTCGTACTTTTGCTTATTGCTATTCTGGTTATCGTTCTTCTGGTTATTGCTATTATGATTGTCGTTATTCTGGCTGTCGTTTTTCTGATCGTTGCTATTTTGGTTATTTTTGCCTTTATCTTTTGAAGGGTAAGAAAAAGATACGCAATCAAACTCAATCTCCCCGCACGTAACCTCAATCTCTCCGCTATCAAACTCACTCTCTTTTGAAATCTTGATGTTAGGCTCTCCGGAAGTTGTAGTTCCTGATTTTTCGCAAATATCAATGCAAATATCAATATCGACATTTGCTGGAATCTCAAGTATGGAATTAATACGACCAATTGAGGCAGCACCTCGCTGAATCAGGTTGGTCACCCATCCTACAGCCATTACCGGCCATGTCAGCAATCCAAGATAGCTGATAAATGCCACAAAATCACCAGGTGAAATCTGACTTAAAATTACCTTTCTGCCTCCAGCTCCAAGTATAATAGCCAGACTGATATTGGTTAAAAAAATAACCAACGGAAAAATAAGCCCCCTGAGTCGGACTAAATACATATTTTTTTTGACAAACTCTTCAGACTCCCTTTTCATGGCGTCTGATTCAAAGGCTTCACGGTTAAATGCTTTGATAATTCGGATTCCGGCAAATCGCTCCCTGGTTGATTCCATAAGCCCAGAAAATCCAGCCTGCACATCCATGTAGGCATCAAAAAGTTTTTTGCTGAATATTTTTGTGAAAAGAGCAATAAAAGGCATGGGAAGCAGTGCCATAAGGGTCAGCTCCCAATTAATATAAGCCATGAAAAAAATTGCAGCACAGCCAAGTACAATGGTGTCAGTCAACCCTACAATGCCCATTCCCAGAGCCATTCGAATATTGGTCATGTCATTGGTGGCATGTGCCATGATATCGCCTGCGGTATTTTTGTCAAAAAAGGAGGCAGGCAGAGTCTGAATATGGTTGAAAAGCTTCTCTCTTAACCCCTCTTCCACTCTTCTTGCAAAGCCCATAATCAGATATCTCCAGCAGAAACGGAAAATGCTTATAAAAAAAGCTGACGCCACAATATAAAAAGCATATTTAAACAACTCTGCTTTTCCAATAGATGTCAGCGTAATTCCGTCGATTGCCCATTTAATGATTCTTGGAATAAAAAGCTGAAGAATATCCACAATGAGAAGAGAGAGAAATCCTGCTACAATGTGAAATCTGCATTCAATAATATAGGTTTTTAACAACTGATAGTGTTTCAATTAAAGTACCTCATATATTCAAAAATAACCGCTGCTTCCTTATCAGGAACAGGCAGTGGATGCAAGAATTACATGCAGGAAAACGGGTATTTTTAGGAATTATTTAGGAATCATGGCGAGAATTTTTGCCTTTTAAACGTCCATGGACACATGAGAATCCATCCACCCCACGACCATGAAAAGCAAATTTGTTTTTACGGTAAAAAAAATCCAAGATTGTCTCAAAACTCCAGATTGTCCTCTCATTTATAATAAGTTGAGTTTCACTATGGGCTGTGGTAATGAAGATCTTTCCAAAAGAATGGAAACATAGAGTTAAAAATACATGAAAAACTAAGGATTTAAAGATATTGAAACAAAATAATGATGGATTTACACTTATAGAGTTGATGGTCGTGGTGGTTATCCTTGGAATTCTGGCAAGTCTTATTGTACCAAGGTTGATGGGACGGACTGATGAAGCTAAAATTGTAAAGGCAAAGGTAGATATATCAGCAATTGAAACCGGACTGAAGCTCTATCGTCTTGATAATGGTACCTATCCAACCACAGAACAGGGCCTGTTGGCATTGATTGAAGAACCAGGCACAGAACCTTTGCCTTCAAAATGGTACAAAGATGGATACATTGAAGGGAAAAAACAGATACCCAAGGATCCTTGGGGTAGAGAATACCTTTATTTAAGCCCTGGAGTTCATAGCGAGTACGATATTCTCTCTTATGGTGCTGATGGTGCACCTGGAGGTGAGGATATCAATGCAGATATCAAAAGCTGGGAGCTGGAATAGCGGGACAAACAATGGAAAATGAGCATTCCGATGATTTAACCCTGTCCGATGGTTTTACCCTGCTTGAGCTTATTGTTGTGCTTGCCGTAATGGGAACAGTGCTTTTTATGACCCTGCCAAAATTCAGGACTCTGACATTTGGAGATGACAGTAACAAACAATTGAATATACTGATCAATACCATAAGGGATCTTAAAAAGAGGTCGGTTGCTGATGGTATGGATTATATCCTGCATCTGGATGCTGAAAAATCGGTACTCTGGATTACATCATCAGATATGTTGTCTGATGAACTGATAGATAATGACCAAAAAAAAGATGCTCAAAAAAAAGAAACCCCTCTGCCTGAGTCGTTTTATCTGACTGATGTTGAGATCTACGGCAAACCGAATTATCAGATAGAAGAGAACCAATACAAAATCAGGTTCAGCAGACACGGATATTGTGATATGTCGCGGATTCATATCAAAGATCGAAGCAGCGGAGATGCGATTACTATTGTGATTGAACCTTTTATTGGAGAGGTATCAATAGAGCACAAATACATAGCTTTTGAGCAGTGCCGTT